>NZ_JBPQTW010000086.1:0-27188 GCF_051386535.1 Streptomyces sp. URMC 127 | reverse complement strand
CAGTATCACCGCCAGTGCCCATGCCGGCCGGGGTCAGCTGTTGACGGGGTAGCGGCTGGTGATCGCGACGCGGTTGAACGCGTTCATCAGGATGGCCAGCCAGGCGATGGCCGAGATCTGGTCCGCGGTGAGGTGGGCTGCGGCGGCGTTGTAGTCGTTGTCACTGACGTGTCCGTCCGGCACGCGGGTGACCGCTTCGGTCAGGCGGAGGGCGGCACGCTCGGTTTCGGAGAAGTAGCCGGTCTCTTCCCAGCCGGGCAGTACGGCGATCCGGTCGGGGTTCTCGCCCTTCTTGAGGGCGTCGCGGGTGTGCATGCGCAGGCAGAACGCGCAGCCGTTGATCTGGGAGACGCGGATCTTCAGCAGCTCGGTCAGGAGCGGGTCGAGGCCCGCTCCGGCCGCGGCCTCTTCCACTTCCTGGGACAGGGCGATGAGGGCCTTGTATGGGGCCGGGTGCTGCTTGCCGATGTTGACGCGCTGGGGGTCGTTCATTGTTCCTTCGATTCGTCGCTTGTGTGCCTTCTCATCAGGGAGACGAGGCAGCCCCTGCGGGTGTGACAGCTCAGAGGCGCGCGAGTTTGTCGGGATTGAGGACCCTGCGGTAGGCGGTGATCAGACCGTCGGTGATCTGGACGGTGTCCACGCAGTGGATACGGCCTTCGCGGTAGAGCACCAGGGCGGGCTCGCCGCCGACCTCGGCGAAGGCGATGCGGTCCGGATGCCACTGGCGTCCCACCCGCACCATGACCTCGGCGATGCGCTCGCCGCCGTGGATGAGCTTGCGTGCCGCGGAGACCTTGCCGCCGCCGTCGGTGACGAAGACGGCGTCCGGGTGCAGGAGCCTGACCAGGCCGGCCAGGTCCCCGCCCTCGTAGGCGGCGCGGAACACCTCGAGGACGCGTTCGCGCTCCGCCTTCGACGCCTGCGGCACGGACTGCTTGGCCTTGGCGACCCGTCGTCGCGCCCGCGAGGCGTGCTGCCGGGCGCCCGGCACGGAGACGTCCAGCACGTCGGCGATCTGGGCGAACTCGAGACCGAAGACATCGTGCAGGACGAACGCCACCCGTTCCGGCGGGCTCAGCTCTTCCATGATCAGCAGCATCGCCGCACTGACGGATTCATCGACGAGTACCGGCTGTGACGCGTCCGGCCCCGTCAGCAGCGGCTCCGGCAGCCACGGCCCGACGTAGCTCTCCCGGCGGACACGGGCACTTTTGAGAATGTCGTACGACCGCCGTGCGGCCACCGTCACCAGCCAGGCCCCCAGGTCATCGACACCGTGCAGATCCGCTCCGGCCGCCCGCAACCACACATCCTGGGTCACGTCCTCCGCATCGGCCACGCTCCCCAGTAGCCGGTACGCCACACCGAAAACCGCAGGCCGGTGCCGCTCCCAACCGGCCGCGAGCGCATCCTCCCGCTCAGACCGCCCGGGCCCGTGCCCGTCACCCATACCGATCGCGACCTCCTCCGACGTGCGGACCAGCGTAGCTATCCGAACCCGCCGATCTTCGAAGACCCCTCCGCACAAGCGAGCAAGTCCGCTCCGGCCGGCGAAGTAGGACGGCGGCATCTCATAGCGGCAAAGCGCGCGGACTTCTGACACACCCGCTAGGTCCCGTTGGGAACTACCACCCTCCTCGTTCTTCGTGGCACGGGCCCACTTTCCGTCTTCCGTGGTGTCCGTCTCGTGCGAGGTGGCGTCAGCCGTTCAGCAGTACTCGCCACTTCTGCTGGGGTACCTGGGCACTCTCGTATTGCTGAGCCCGGGCGCCGTTTTCGATGCTACCTCCTATGATTTCCAGAACCTTGCCGCTGCGCTTATTGATCAACCGATTCCCAAAGCCTTCTCCCATTTCCCACTTCCAAATCTGATTCTCTAGAGACGGTTTACAATCCCATTGCTGGGCCGGGGCGCCGTTATCGGTCCGGGAGCTGACGATTTCCAGGCACTTGTTACTGTTGCTGTTGACTATCTGATAGTAGCCATTTCCGAACGAGTAGGTTACCCAGCGCGACCCTGCCTGGCCCTTGCAATCCCACTGCTGAACCCGGGCTCCGTTTCCTTTCTCGGAATTCTCCACCTCAAGACATTTCCTGCTGTGGGCGTTCTCGAATGTGAGGCTCGCGCCCGCCTGGCTTACGCCCAACGTGGGCGTGGAAGCGGTAGCGGGCGCCGACGAGATGGAAATGATAGAGCCGACAGTTATGGCAACGGCGGCAATCTTTGCAGCGTGCTTCAAAGGTAGTCTCCTCCACGAAAATGGTTGACAGTGTCCGCATCAGGCCGGGCGTGAACCGAGAAACGATCGGTTCGATTGACATTTGATCAATCAGAACACCCGGTGGCAAAGGTTTCCCCTGCCCCTTTTCCGTAGGGAAACCAAGGAAACCACTGCCGATAGGAAGGAAACTGGCATCCGGCTGGGCTGCCGGCTTGGTGATCGTTTGAGCACTGCACCAGGCGAGATCGGCCTCGCGTGGTCGGCCGGGACCGCAAAGGGAGGGCGGAGTGCCAACCGCCGACACAAGCGCCGGTGAACCCGCTCCAGGGGCGTGCCGCCGCCCTGTCCGCCTATCTGCAGGAAAGCCTCCTTCATGGGTTCGGCGGCACAGCCGGTGTCTTCCGTGCTCGTCAGCAGCGGTTCCTCTGGTTTCCTGTGCAGAGGCGACAGGAAACCTCTAGACACAGAGCGGACCGGCTGATGAGTTGCGCTGCGCCTGGCCGGGACGTTCCGGGCCGAGCAGCCGGTCCCTTGCCCTGCAGCATGCGGCCGCATGGCCGATGCCTACACCGACGAGCAGCGCGCCCGTACAATTGGCCGCGACGCGGCGACGGCGAAGTGGGAGACCATCCACCACTGGACCGCGCCGAGTTCTTCCGTGAGCAAGTGCCACCGCTCACCCGCCGCGCACATCTGCGCCGCCCGCGCCCAGCGTGCCGACGACCACCGCCGCCAGCCGAGAAGCTTCGCGAACATGCCACCGGCCTTTTCGGGCCACCGCCTCCGCCGTCCAAGCTGAGAAAGACCTCCGCACCGCGATGGCCGGCCGCAATCCGCGGGCAGCACGCTGGCGAAGTCACCGGGCGCGAGACCGCCCTGCAGGCCCGAGCCAGCAGCGCCCGACGTCCCAGGCAGCCGCCCAGCCGTACCGGTACCAGCCGCCGTCCAGCCACGGCTCCTCCTTCGGCCGCTGAACTCGCGCAAAAGCCCAGAACTCACTGCTCGCATCGAAGGTCGCCGTGCCCGTTCCCACCTTGGAGCAGCACCGCGGCACCTAAGGGAAGGGCCCCGCAGCCGGGAGCCGGCTGGGCGGGATCGGCCCGTGCGGTCCGTACGGCGGTGGCGAGGCGGGGTCGAAGACGGGGAGGAGCCGGGCAAGGGCTCAGGTGAGGACGCCGACGCGGGCGGCGAGTCCTCGTAGTTCGGTGGTGGTCCGTCCGGAGAGCAGCAGTCCGGAGACGAGCGACTTCACTGCGGGGCGGGCGTGGGTCTCTTCGGGGGCGTGGTGTTCGGCGGCCAGGAGGGCGCGGATGCAGTCGTCCCGTCGGCTCAGGCGGGCGAATGCGGTGGCGATGTCGGTGTAGTAGCGGGCCCGGCGTTCGGTTGTGGGCAGGCTCCCGGGTGCTACTGCCTTCGCGGCGGCGAGCGCGGCTGCGGGGTCGCCGGCGGAGTTCTCTGCGGAGATGAGGTGAAGCTGGACGGTGGTGGGACTGAAGCCGCCGCTGTGATCGCGCGGCATGGTGGCCGGGCCGAGTTGCTGTGCGATGGCCGCCGCCTCGGCGGTCAGCTCGCGCATCCCTGTGGCGTCGCCGGCGCGGGCGGTGGTGTAGGCGGCGGACTGGATGAGCAGGCCACGCTGGGCCGTCAGCGTCGGTTTCCGGCCGCGCAGGGCGGGGTGGTCGGCGGCTGCGAGGGCGATGGAGAGTGCCTGCTGGTGCCCTGCGAGGGCGATGGAGAGTGCCTGCTGGTGCCAGTCGGCTTTGCGGGCCAGGACGGCGAGCTGGCGGGCGGCCTCGGCGACGAGCAGCGGTTGGCCGGTGGCTTCGGCGGCCTGGCGGGCGCGGTCGGCGGCCATCCAGCCGAGCTGCTGCTCGTCGAGTTTGATCAGCATGCGGGTGGCCAGCAGGTAGGGGTGGGCCAGCAGCCCGCCGTCGTCGACGCCTTCGCCGGTTAGGGTGTGGGCTGCGCAGATCAGACGGGGCAGCCGTACGGCGAGGCTGCCGTAGGCGCAGGCGTGGAAGTCGGTGAAGGCCCGGGCCAGATCGGCACGCAGGATGGCCGGGGACGGTACGGCGGTGTCGGCGTGAAGGCCGAGCATGGCGTCCCGTACCCGCGTGACCAGGATCTCGCCGACGGCAGGGCCGTCACGGATGGGCGTCGTGCCGTTCGGGAGGATGGGGGCGCCGACGGCCGCGGCGGCTGTCACCGCGAGGTTGGCCAGCAGCTTTCTGCGCCGCACCGTGTCCTCCCGGTCTCCTGGACGAGGCGTCCCCGCCAGCCTAGGGCGCGGCAGGCGCGGGTAGGCGGCAGCCGGGCCGATCGACTGCCCGTGCCGGACCTCGGGCGGGGCGGTCAGGCCGAAGGCCTGCGGCGCGATGCCCAGTGCCTCGGCGAAGCGCCGCAGCACGGTGACGTCCGTCAGGGGTGAGATGCCACGTTCGTAGCGGGAGACCTGAGCGGCGGAGTAGCCTGCCCGCTTCCCCAGCTGAGCCAGTGTCAGCCCCTGCTTCCTGCGCTCCTGCCGGACCAGCTCGCCCAGGCTGCCGTCCATCGCCGGCTGTGCTGCGCCCGCGTCCATAACCGTCCCCCGCTCGCCGGGAGTGCGCTGCCGCACACCGTAGCGGCAGCGGCCGCCTGCGGACAGGGGCTTTGCACCGGATGCAAACGGTGTTGCGGCTCACGACACCGCCCCTGCCGCCCTCGCCGTGGTCGAGGTGTCCTCGAAGCGCGGGCGGCCCGGACGGCGGGCCGCCGCCGTGCATCCGAAGGGGGATGTCAGCGATGACCGTACGAAAGAAGGCTGCCATGGTGGGCCTGGGCGGCCAGGCCACCGGCGATCACCTGCCCGGCCTCGCCCAGTGCCACCTCGCCGAGCTCGCCGGCGTGTGCGACACCGACGCCGGCCGGGTCGCCGCCGTGGCGGACACGCATCGCGTGCCGGGCTTCACCGACGTCGAGCAGCTGCTCCAGCAGGTGCGGCCGGACTTCGCCATCGTCGCGGTGCCGCACCACGCCGGGCACTAGGTCGCCGCCGCTTGTGCGAAAGCGGGCGTGCATGTGATGAAGGAGAAGCCGCTCGCCACTGACCCGCACGAGGCCGCCGAGATCGCGGCGCTGTGCGCCAAGGCGGAGATCGAGCTCATGGTCACCGTCCAGCGCCGCTTCCACCCCGTTTACCCTGCCGCGCTCGCCATGCTCGAACGCATCGGCGCCCCGTACCTGGCGGAAGGCCGGTACACCTTCCACTTCCAGGACCCGGCCGCCGGCTGGCGTGGCCGGGTGAAGCTCGCAGGCGGGGGGTGCCTGGCGGACATGGGCTACCACCTCATCGACCTGCTCCTGTGGTACCTCGGCCTGCCCGATCACGTTCTCGCCACCGTCTCGGCTGCCGCGGCGCCGGGCGCCGAGTACGACGCGGAGGACACCGCGCTCGTGCACCTCGCCTACGACTCCGGCCTGTACGGCTCCCTGCTGGTCTCCCGCTCCGCCGGGCCGAAGACCGAGCACCTGGCCATCACCGGCCCCCACGGCACCCTCACCGTCGAGCGCGGCACCGTACGGCTGATCGACCCGGCCGGACAGGTCGTCGAATCGCTGGTGCGCGAGCCGGCCTGGCCGTACCCGCCCGCTGTGCTGATCGACCGCTTCTGCCGCGTCCTGGACGGCACCGCCGCCAACCCCTCCGGCCCGGCCGAGCACCTGCCGCACGCCGCATTCCTGGCCGCCGCCTACGCCTCCGCCACCACCCAACGCCCCGCCGACCCCAAGGAGTACCTGGCATGAACGACTCCCCGCTCGCCCTGCTCGGTGGTACTCCGGCCATGGCGGTCCCGGGACCGCACTTCGTGTGGCCGCCGATCACCGAGGCCGACCGCCAGGCCGTAGCCCGCCAGCTGGAGACCGCCGTCTCCATTCCCGACCGCTCCGGCATCGTCGCCGACCTGGAGGACGCGCTCGCCTCCTACCTCGGCGTCCGGCACATCGTCACCACGTGCACGGGGACAGCCGCGCTGCACTCGATGTACGCGGCTGCCGGCATCGGCCCCGGCGACGAGGTCATCGTCCCGGCGCTCACCTTCCACGCCACCGCCACCCCGCTGTTCCACCTCGGCGCCCGCCCTGTGCTCGCCGACGTCGACGACGGCGGAAGCTGGATCTGGAGGACGCCGCCCGGCGGCTGACCCGCCGCACGAAGGCGGTGGTGGCGGTGCACCTGTGGGGGCTGCCGGAGGACATGGATGCCCTGGTGTCCTTCGCCGAGGAGCACGAGCTGATGCTGCTGGAGGACGGCTCCCACGCCCACGGTGCCACCTGGAACCACCAGAGGACCGGCACCTTCGGCACCGCCTCGGCGTTCAGCCTGAACGGGCCCAAGCCGCTGTCCGCCTGCGAAGGCGGCTTCGTCGCCACTGACGACACCGAGCTGTACTACCGGGTGCTGCTGCACGGCCAGTACAACAAACGATGCCGCCGCGAGATCCCCTCCACCCACCCCCTCGCCCGCTTCGCCGTCACCGGCATGGGCCTGAAACTGCGCATCCACCCCCTGGCCGCAGCCCTCGCCCGCACCCAGCTCACTCGTTTGGAGGACCACCTGACCGGCCGCCAAGTGGTCGCAGCCCGGATGTGCGCGGCGCTGGACGGCGTGCCCGGCATCCAGCCCCCGGACCTACCACTCGCGGCGCGGCCCGCCTGGTACGCGCTGCCCCTGCGCTACGAGCCGGCTGAACTCGGCGGCCTGCCCATCGAGCAGTTCCTCGACGCTCTGCTCGCCGAAGGCGCCACCGAGGCTGACCTCCCCGGCTCCACGTGCCCGCTGCACACCCATCCGCTGTTCCAGACCCCCCAGGCCCTGTTGCCTGGCTACGCTGACGGCCAGGGCCAGCCCGCCGACGGCTTCCCGGCAGCCGGCTACATGCACGCCACGACGCTGAAGCTGCCGGTGTGGCACCACGAAGACGACATCCACCTCGCCGACGCCTACACCACCGCCATCACCAAAGTCGCCACCCACGCGAAGGACCTGCAGTGACCCCCTCGACCGTCACCCCCGACCTTCTGGACGACCTCGCCCGCACCGCCACACGCGAGGGCATCGAGAAGATCGTCGTCGGCGCCGTCATTGCCGGCCCCGACGGTCGGGTGCTGTTGCTGCACCGGCCGGCCGACGACTACCTCGGCGGGCTGTGGGAGCTGCCCTCCGGCGGTGTCGAGGAATGCGAGACGCTCCTCGAGGCCCTGCGGCGCGAGGTCGCGGAGGAGACCGGCCTGACCGTGGCCGAGGTCGGCAACTACCTCGGCCACTTCGACTACCGATCCGGCTCGGGCCGCCGCACCCGGCAGCACAACTTCACCGCCACCACCACCGGGAAGACCGTCCGGCTCAGCGAGCACGACGCCTACCTGTGGGCCGATGACGACCAGCAAGGACAGGTCTCCAGCGCCGTCCGGACCGTCCTGGACACCTGGCGGGGTACCGTGACCTGACCGCCCCCGCGCTCGGGCCGGGCCCCGGCCGCACCGCTCCCGGGCGGCAGCGGACCGGGGCCCGGTGCAGTACGCCCGCCCCCGCGCATCCGGGGTGTGCTGGCCAGCAACCCGCAAGGCGGGAAGACACAATTCCACGGTCACCTTCCGGGAACTGAGCGAACATAGCGCGCCGGCCGAGCTGCGGGTCACCCCAATGCGAGGAGTTCGCGAACACCTCGCGCCGACGCAGCATCCGAGGGAACTGCCCCAGCACACAGGACGCGTACGCCTTCCAGGCCACCCTGCCCGGCTCCAGGTGCGGCGCGGAGAGACCAGGCGCTGCCACGAGCCGATCAACACAGATGTGTCGATCTCGGTGGGGCCGACCTTCTTGCGGCCCATCAGGTCCAGCCGTTTCCGCAGGGCGGGCGCGTGGCTTTGCCCGTTCTGGCTGTGCCAGGATGCGAGCCTTGATGTCGAGGCTTCTGGGTGGCTGGTGTGGTCAACGTGCTGTTGTGACTGGGTTGTTGGGGTTGTAGGCGAGTCGTTTCGAGAGTCTGATCGATGCGGTTTGTCTGATTCTTTACAAGTGGGTGGAAAACCGGTCTGGGCTCTGCTGAAAGCCCTGGTCGTCGAGTGTGCTCCCCGCATACGCGGGGATGGTCCCAAGGACGAGACCTACAAGGCCCTGATCACCTTGTGCTCTCCGCGCCTGCGAGGATGTTCCGCTCGTGCACGGTGACGGGCAGAGCCTCGCGTGGTGGTCCCTGTGTCTGTGGGGTTGGTCTGGCCCGGACTACCGTTCGGTGGGCGGTCAGTTGCTCCCGTTGTGTTCATGGCGGTGACTGGGATGCCGTCGTGTTCTCCGGGCTCGTGGGGATGGTCTCGACTCTGGACGTTTCGGCTTTGCTGTTCGCGGGTGCTCGCCGTATACGTGGGGGGTGGTCCCTGCCTGCCTGTCCTGGTATGCGGCCTGGGCAGGCGCTTCCCGCGCTCGTGGGTGTGGTTCCCACCGCCTCGCCCGCAGTGCGGCGGCGGGTGTGGGGGTGGGCTGTGTATGAGAGTGGTTCCCCGGCAGGTTACGCGTGGTCTGTTTGTTTTCCGGGTGGTGGTCGGCTGTGGGTCTGGAGTGTTTACCGGATGCGGTCGGTGGTGGTTGGCGGGTTGTCATTGTGCGGGGCGAGGGGACGGTCCGGGGCCGGCTGCTCGGTGGGCGTCTGTGTTTGTTCGCGGCGCTTGTGGTCAGTGCGTCTGGGGGGTGGTTGCGGTGGTGAGTTCGGTGTTTGCGCGTTCGGTGACGAGGGCGAGGACGCGGCCGGTGGCGGCGAGGTCTTCGGTGGGTATGCCGTCCCAGATGCGGGCGGTGACGGGGGCAGTCTCCGTGTCGATGGCGGCGGTCAGTTCGCGTCCGGCGTCGGTGGGGCGCAGGTGTGTTCCGTCTGTGACGAGCAGTTGCTTGCCCAGCAGTTCGTCGAGTGTGGCGCGGATGTCGGCGGGGTCGGTTTTGAGGGATCGCTGGACTTCGGTGACGAGGTCGTCCGGCGTGTGCGGGGTGCCGGCGGTGTCGGCGGTGTCGGCGGTGCGCAGGGTGATCTGCTGAGCGTATGTCATGCCGTGCCAGGCGAGGAGCTGTTCCAGGACGCTGCGGGCGGCGTAGTGGGCGAGGGTGCGGGCGTTGGCGGTGGGGGTGGTGGTCATGGGGTTGTCTCCTGGGTGCTCTTGTTGTTCGGTGCTGAGGGTTGAGCGGAGGGGGCGAGAGGTGCGTCGAGCAGGGTCGTCAGCTCGTCGGTGAACGCGTGCGTCCGTGCCGTATCGAGGCCGCCGAGCGGCTCCAGCAGCTGCTGGAGCAGGTCCTGGACCACGGCGATGGCTTGCCGTGTGACGGTCTGTCCCTCTTCGGTGAGGGCGAGCCGGACGGCGCGCGGGTCGCGGGGGTCGCGGGCGCGCTCGATCAGGCCCGCCGCCTCCAGCGCGCGGGCCAGTTTGGAGACGTACAGCGCCTCCAGGCCGGTGTGGTCGGCGAGTTGGCGCTGGCTGGGCCGCTTGCCGGCGCGCTGCATGCCGTGCAGTGACACGACCAGCGAGTACTGCGCGTGGGTGAGGCCCAGCGGGGCCACCGCGCGATCGACTGCGACGCGCCACTTGTTGGCGAGCCGCCAGACCAGGAAACCGGGTGTGGGGCCCGGCGAACCGTTGCTCATGATCGACACAGTACATGGATATTATGTCCATGGCTACCTTCTATACATTCGTATTAGACAGGCGTATTGATCTTCGCTACGGTTCTCGTATCGGCCCGCAACGATCAAGGCCGATCGGAACCGACCCAGGGGGACCCCGACATGAGCGACCTCACCACGACCACGCCCGCCACCGCCGTCCGCGCCGAACTGTCCATCGACGGCCGCCGGCTCTCCTACCTGGACTTCGGCGGCACCGGCCGGCCGCTGGTGGCCCTGCACGGGCACCTGTCCGAAGGCGCCACCTTCGCCCACCTCGCCGCCGCGCTGGGGCCCCAGTGGCGGCTGATCGCCCCGGACCAGCGAGGTCAGGGAGAGTCCGACCGCGCCGCCGACTATGCGCGGGAGGGCTACCTCGCCGACCTCGAGGCCCTCCTCGACCACCTGGGACTGACAGAGGTCGTCCTGCTCGGCCACTCCCTCGGCGCCATCAACGCCTACCAGTTCGCCGCTCGCCACCCCCGGCGCGTCCGTGCGCTGGTCAACGCCGAGGGTCCGGTCTCGCTCGGCTTGGACGGCGTCAACCCGTTCGGCTTCCTCCTGAACCTGCCTTACGAGGCCCCCACCCGCCAGGCGCTGATCGACGGGCTCGGCCAGGCCGCACCGTTCTTCGCGGACCGCCTGCGCGAGAACGCCGACGGCACCTGGCGACTGCCCTTCCACCCGCAGGACATGTACCGCTCCGAGGACCAGGTCCACGGTGACCACTGGGCGGACTGGACGGCCACCGACTGCCCGGCCCTGCTGGTCCGCGGCACCCGGGGCGTCATCCCTGCCGAGCAGGCCGCCGCCATGGCCGACCGTCGTCCCCGCACCGTCGCAGTCGAGCTGGACGCCGACCACCTCGTGTACACGGCCGCGCCGGACCTCTTCGCCGCCGCTGTCCGGGACTTCCTCGCCACCCTCTGAGCAACTGAGGGCAGCCGGCAGCCGACAGCGTGCCGGCGGCCGGAGTGTTGTGCAGTGCCTCGCGAGGCACCGGGCTCGCGGTCGCCGTGGTAGCGCAGCGCGGTCTCGGATGCCTCACCGGACCCCGTCGGCGATTGCGTTGTGGGCAAGCCGGTGCGGCGGGTCCTGGCTGCCGGGGCCGAGCGGGAGAGGCCATGCGGCGGCGGGGAAGGTGCGCGCCGGCGTGACCCACGACCCTGACCTGGTGCGGTCCGCTGACGGTCTCTCACGCCGTCCCGGGCACGGATCGCACCGGCCCGTCCGTGAACGGCCGTCAGGGGGGCCGTCCTGCGGTTCGCTTTTCTGGCACTCTGCGTGAAAAGCGTACTTCGCCCGGTCTCGGGTGTCCGGGCCCGGACGGTGTGCGGAGCCGGGCCTGGGCTGGCGCAACCCGGTGTCTGGCCCGCGGCGGCCGGAAAGGAGACTGCAGGGCCGGCGGCCGGAAGGCTGGGGCGAAGAGATGTGGACATGCTGGACTGCCTCCCTGGCATACGGGCGGGCCGCCGACGACTTCCGATGCCGGCGCCCCGCAACGGTGATGTGCTACTGGCGGCAAACCGCAGCAACCCAGGGATACCGCAGACCGGTTGACGCCGGGCCTGCAGCGGCGGTGCTGGCCCGATAGCGGGCCACCACCGTCACTCTTTCTCGCCAGGCAGCTCGCATGCCCGCAGTGCGCTCCCCGGCGTGGTGCCGTCTGCTCCCGCCTGTTCACCACGGGCGTCGGGACAGAGCCGACCGCGAATCTCACGGTGCGGGGCTGGGATCCGCCGTCCCGGTCCCGCACCGTGTATCGGGCGGGTGGCAACCATGGGATGCAGGGCCTGTATGACCGCTACTCCGGTCCGGCGGCCACGTGCCGCCGACCTGCCTGGCGGGTCAAGGGCTTCTGTACGCGCGTGCACTCCTACTTCGTCTCATCACTCCATGGTCAGGCCCGCGTGCGGGTGGTTACTCTGACGCGATGGACCACGAGGGGGCGGGGCAGGGGCCAGGGTTTGCGGTGACCAGCCGGGAGCAGGACGCGGTGCGTCTGCTGCTGTTGATCGACGGGGCGTGCGAGCCGCTCACTAAGGCGGAGAAGGCCGTCCCCGGCTTGGAGCGGGCTGTGGGTGTGATGCGGACGCAGGTCAAGCTGCAGAAGCTGGACTTTTGGCTGCGTAATCCGGACTACCTGGCCAACGAGTTGCTGACTGCCTACGAGGACGAGCCCGAGGAAGCGCTGCTGGAGCTCGCCGGCCGCATTCTGGACTCCGAGGAGCCGGAGGTGCGGCGCTATCCGATGCTGCGCCACCACTTCGGTGCCTACGAGTGGCTGGACGACGCCCTGGCGGTGCTGCGCAGCGCCGGGCTGCTGGTCCGCAAGCGGCGGGGAACGGTCAACCGGGTGCGTCAGCATGACTACTTCCTGCTGGAACACGGCCGCCACGTCGCCCGGGAGATCATCCGCCAGGAACCGGATTTCGGCTACTACGTGCAGCGCGTCGAGGACGTCCTGCGGCTCGTGGGGGAGAAGAGCGGAAGCGAACTGAAGAAGCAGCAGTACCTGACGCGCGAGTACGCCGACACGCCGCGGGGGAGCCGGATCGGGTCGATCAGCGGTCCGGCGCGCCACCGGCTGGCGGCCTTCCGGCAGCAGCTGCAGGCACAGGGAGCGGGGGGAGCATGAGCACAGTGCAGGAAGAGAGACTGCTGGAGACGCGCATCGCGGACAAGGCGGGCGTGAGGGTCGACGATGTCCGCGACGTGTTCGCCGCATATGGGCTGCCGCTGGTCATCTCCCCGGCACGCCCGCGGTCACTGCGGGTGCACCGGCTGCGGGTGGCCGGGAAACGCACCGGGGACATCGAGCCGGGCCCGTTCGACACCACCCTGTCCTTCTCCGAAGGCCTGACAGCGTTGGTCGCCTCGAACTTCCGGGGCAAGACATCGGTGTTGGAACTGCTGACGTGGTGCCTGCGCGGCACACCACGCAGCGAGATGCAAAACCGTGTCCGCAGCTGGCTGGACCACGTCGACCTGGACGCGACCGTCGCGGGAGAACCCATGGCGTTCCGCCTGGACCTCACCGACGGAGAGATCACTGCGGCCGTCGTCCTGACCGGCCCCGACCCGGCCGCACTGGCCGGCGTCCGCGGCCCCGCACCGGACCGGTGCATCACCGCCCTGCTACGAGCCTCCAGCACCGACAGCTACGCGGAGCAGATCGCCGGCCTGATGCTGGGGCGGATGGACCTGCAACCCCTGGTCAATAGCTTCAAGGAGACCAGCACCCAGACCCACGGGTGGCCCGCCTACTTCGGGGCGGTCTACCTGCCGGCCGGCGGCGACAAGGCGCTGCTGGGCGAGGTCACCTCCAACGGGCTGCCGGGCCGTCTGCTGCAAGTCTTCCTGGACCTGCCCGCGGCAGCCGCCCTCACCCGCGTCAAGACCGTGCACGACGTGCGCGTCGCCGAGGACAAGGCCCGCCGCGCGGCGGCGGCCGCCGAAGCAGCCGAACGTGCATCCGACCGCGAACGCCTGGAAACCGATCTCGCACAGGCCCGCGAGGCCCTGGCACGTCTGCTGCCCGGGGACGGCGAGGAAGCCTCCCTGACCGATCTGGCCCGTGACGCGGTCCAGCTCGCCCGGGCGCTGGCTGACGCGCAGGACGCGTGGGACGAGGCCGTGGGCGTCTTCCGCCGGGCGCGCACCGAACGCCAGCAGGCCGCCAAGCTCCTCAATGACGTCACCGAAAGCGCCGCCGCCCGCCTGCTCTTCCACGGTCTGAATCCCACCAGCTGCCCCCGCTGCGACCAGCAGATTGATGACGCGCGTCGCCAGCAGGAGCGGCACGCCCACACCTGCGCGGTGTGCGCGCGCGAGGTCACCGGAGACGACGAAGACCCGCAGGAAATCAAGGCCGAGGCACAGCAGCGGCTGGAGACGAGTACCGCCGCCGAAGCTGCAGCCAAGCAGGTACTTGAACAGGCCGAGAGCACCGTCGATGGCTTGACATGCCGACTGGAGGGCGCGCAGGAGCAGCTGCGGCGTGCCCAGTCCGCCGCCGACCTGCCCGCACGCCTGGCCGCACAGGAGAACGTGCTGCGGCTGGAAGGCGCACTTAGCATCTACCGCGAGCCCGAGGCACCGGCCCTGGACGAAACCGAGGCCAAGGCCATCAAGGTCCTGGGAGCTGCCGCTGCTCTGCTGGAGAAGGACAGCAAGACAGCCGCCGAGGCACTGTTCGAAGAAGTCAACGAGGAGACCGCCGAGCTGGCGACCCTGTTCGGGGTTCCTTCCCTTAAGTCGGTATCGATCGACCGCAGTGCCCGCCTGAAGATCTTTCCCCTCGGCAGCAAGCAGGAATGGTTCAGCGACCAGACCGCCGGCGCACGCCTGCGACTGCGTATCGCCGTAGCCATTGCCCTGCTCCGGGTCGGCCGGGCAACCGGCGTATCCACCCACCCCGGACTGCTGCTGATCGACAGCCCCAAGTCCGAGGAGATGCAGTCCGCCGACGCCCATAAGCTCTTCAAGGAACTGGCCACCGTTGCAGCCGAGAGCGACCTGCAGGTGGTCATCACCACTGCTGACTTCGACCTGGCCCGCGCAGCTCTGCCCGCCGACAGCATCCGGCAGGCCGAGCCCGGCGCTTCCCTATGGTGATGCCGCACCCGAGAGCACGCAGGAAAGGACGGCTGCCGTGCCGCAACTCGCCGACCGGCTGACCGAACTGGCCGCAGACGGCCAGCCCATCACCTTCCCTGCCCTCGGCCTCGCCCCCGACACCGTCGCCAGCCAGGCCGGCGACGTGGCCGCCGGCCCCTTCGCCCCCTACCTCGCCGAAGCCGTTGCCGACGCATACAACCGCAGCGACACCCAGTGGCAGCCCGCAGCCACCGCACTTCCTGAAGGACTCGTCGCACAGCGCAGCGTCCTGCACCTCACCGCAACTATGGACGCCCTCCTCCACAGCCCCGCGGCCGCCAAGGCACTGGGCAAGTCCCTGACCGCAGCCCTGCTGGACAGACTGCCTGACCGCATCGAGGCCGAACCGCTCCTGGCCGCCGCCCGCCTCGAAGCCGCCGTACGCCTGGCGGTCGCCGAAGCGGTCACCCCCTTCAAGCTGTGGCAGACGCTCGAGGACGTGCCGACCGACGGCCCCGAAGACTTCCTCGAACGCCTGCCCCGCCTCCTCGGCCTCACCCTCGACCGCTGGGCGGGTGAGGACACTTTCGCTGACACGGTACGCACCCTGCTGCAGCAACTCACCCACGACGAAGCCACCGACGTGGACGCGATGTTCGAACTCGGCTGCGACCTGCTGCGCTGCGCCCTGTCCTCCCAGGACATCGGCACCGTCACCACCCACCTAGTCCAGGCCCGCCATCAGTTCGAGACCGCCGCCCAGGCCGAAGAAGCCCGCCACGACGCCCTCACCTACGCAGCGGTCTGCGACGCCATCCTCGCCTTCGGCCGGGCAGACGCAGCAGCCATCAACCACGCCGCCGACCAGATCGCCGACACCCTGGACCAGCGCCAGGCCTGGCTCCACCGCACCCACCAGCCCGAATGGCTTCAACCGCGCCGCTCAGCAGAAATCGCCTGGCACCACCTCGTCCTCCAACTACGCGCCGCGGCCACCACCCTCCAAGACGACGCCTGGATGGACGCCTGGCAAGCCCTCGACACCGTCCTCGCCGCCTACAGCGCCGCCCGCACTGTCTGCCCCCTGGCAGGCGACACCGGCCAGGGTTTGGTCCTATTGGTCCAGCCCGCGATCGAAGACGGCTTCCTGCGCCAGCAGGCCTTCCTGGCACAACTGCGCCGCGCCACCCAGGAAACGGACCAGCACGCCGCCCGCAGCTTCGATACCGCAACCGCCAGCGCCCTGCTCACCGCGCTCGAAACCGCAGCCCAGCGCGAGACGAGCTCTGCCACCGCCTCCAACGCCGCCGACGACGGCAGCGATGACGACGCCCCCGGCGGAGCAGCCCTCCCCCGCCTGCAACGCCTCGCACCCACCCTGCTCCTCCAGCTCAAAGACCAAGCCCTAAGCATCGCCAGCACACTCGATGACCAGCAGCTCCTCATGCTGGAGGGCTTGGCTCACGACAGTGACGTCGCCCGGCTCAAAGCCACCGACCCGCTCATCGTGCCCACACTCGACCGGCTCGTGGCCGAGCTGTCCGCCCAACCCTCGTTCACCGGGGAAGTCCGTCAGACCTTCTCCGTGCTGGTCGAGCAGACTCTCCGCTTCCTCAAAAGTCGCTCTGACCTCACGCGCACCAATCTGGTCGGCTCAACCAAGAGGGGCGAGCCGGCCCCCTTCGACTACCGGCGCAAACCTGAGGGAGACCGCAAACCCGTCGAAGCCGACCTGCAACGCGACTTCCAGCAGTGGCTCCAGACGGGGCCGCTGCACAACGTCGTCCTCATTGAACCCGTCGACGTGGCCATGGGGCGCGCCGATGTCATGGCACACTTCGGCTCCCTACGCTACCTCACCGAGATCAAACAGGACGCAACCGACAACGATCCCCAGTACCTCGAAAGCCGATACCTCACCCAGGCCGCCGAGTACAGCAACACCAACGCCCCCTTCGGACAACTCCTCGTCCTGGACCTCACCCCCAAGGACGACACACAAGGCAACCTGCGCGTCGATGAGGTCGCCTGGACCACCACCCACCGGCCCCGCAACGCTTCAACAGACCGTGCGATCGTCGTAGGCATCGTCGCCGGCAACCGCACCACGCCCTCCGCCTTCTCCCGCAAGTGAGTCGAGGCATCCCACCAGCTCGACCGGGCCTTCGCAGGTGCCAGGGGCGGCGGGCAGGCCCGGGGACCAAGCGCGCACTCCTGACCTGCAGGCACGACGCCGCCAACTGGCTCTGTTCTCCCTGTCAGTCCGCGCCGATACGCTGCCGGGTATGGGTGGTCTTGATGACGAGATACGAGCAACCCGCCTCCGGGCGGATGCCTTTGCGAGCGCTGAGCGGCAGCGAGCAGAGCGCGAGCGCAAGGAGGAGGCGCAGGTCCGCGCACCTGGTCGGGAACAACGCCCGCCACATCGCCTGGCAGCTCCTGGGCATCGACCTCGGCCCGGGGACACCATCCACGGCACCCCTGACCTCGGCCTCACCTGGAACAGATGGGACAACGCCTGCTCCGCGCCGCCCACGTCCTCACCGCCCAGAACCGGTGAACACCGGCCCTCGGGGCCGCAAGTGACCGGCGGTCGGGGTGACGTGGGCGGGAGATCTGCGGTGACCTCCATGGCCCACTTGAGCCAGTCGTCCAGGACGTCGTCGGGGGCCTCCTTGGGCCAGAGTCACCCAGTCCTTCTGCTTCTTGCTGTGGAACACCAGCTGCGTGGTGCCGGGGTGGTCTTCAGTATGGCCCTGGGCGCCGTTCGCCGCCGCCTCGTCCCCGTGCACCAGCCGAGGAGGGAAGAGGCGCCGTCGCTTCCGGGCGACCCCTGGCCGTCCTGCCCGCATGGTGAGCGGCGGGTCCGGCCTGCCGCGGCTGGGCGGGGTCGGGGCCGCTGCCACGGCTCGCCAGGGAAGACGGCGGGGGCCGGGCCCTGTCAGGTCCCTTAGGAATCGAAAGCAAGCAAGCCTTCATGCCATGCTTTCGATGCCCGCTGCTGCTGGGGGGCTGGGGAGGCTGTTCGTCCCCTGCCATGCCCTCTTCTCCCTGACA
Source organism: Streptomyces sp. URMC 127 (assembly GCF_051386535.1). Lineage (NCBI taxonomy): Bacteria > Bacillati > Actinomycetota > Actinomycetes > Kitasatosporales > Streptomycetaceae > Streptomyces > Streptomyces sp. URMC 127. Next base: position 9,619 of record NZ_JBPQTW010000086.1, on the reverse strand, counting down.
AGCCGGCCACGCTCGCCGGCAAACGGAGGTTCCGGGGGGCTCGGGTCGGCAGCGTCTGGAGGCCCGGCTTATGCAGGAGTTCGAGGCGGGGACCAGGATGCGCGGCTCGCCGAGGTTTCCGCTGCGTTCCCGGGAGCGACCTGCATGGATCTGGCTCCGAAGCCTGTCGTCTTCGCCTGGATGATGGTGATCCCCCTCCTGCCCCCCCCGGTCCACGGGGTGCCGGGCCGGGAGTCGGTCGTGACGGCAGTCCCCGGGGCCTGTGCCTGGGCAGCGCCGGTGAGGGCCGGGTCGTGGTGCGGGTGTGGAAAGGTCACGGCCGACTTGTCTTAGTGGCTGTTGTAGTTCCGATCTTGAGCGGCGTCGCTCGAACGGAAGTCTCATTCTCGGGTGGCCGTGATGGGTGCCGGGCATGAGAAGGCTGCGTAGGTGATGGTCTTGGCGCAGGCGGGTCGCGTGGGGCTCGCCGTGGCCCGAGGAGGAGTACCGCCTCTACTCGGCTCGCCGACGCGCGAGATGGACGATGATGTCGGCGGCGATCTCGACTGTCTCGGGCAGGCCCCCCGTGATCGCGTCGTACGCCTGCTGCCGCCTCGATTGCGGCAGTTGGAGATAAGCCGAGACGGTCGACAGGTAGTCAACGTAGTCAGGAGCGCTCATCGTCAAGCGCCGCTTGACGATGGCCTGCTGAACGTCGACGAAGAAGGGGGACCGTTGCAGCTCCGTACCCGGCCACTGCATCGCCTCATCCGGAGCCGTCCCGTCGGGCGATGGAACCTCGTCGCTTTCCAGGTACGGTGCTCGTGCCGTACGCACAGACTCCTCGACTGCCGGGTCGGCCAGCTGCACCGGGCCGCCGAATGAGGCAAAAACACCCGCTGGTTCCAGTAGCTCGGCCACTCTTGACCACCGATCCTCCGGGCGCGTCCAATGCAGGGCTGCCGCCGCATAGACCAGCCCGTAGGTTTCGCCTGACCGCAGGTCCTCGAACGCGGCCCGTACGGTCGTCACGTTCGCTGGCGCCGCCTTGTTCAGTTCGGCGAGCATGGCGGGGTCCGGCTCCGTCGCCGTGACCGTGACCCCATGCTCAGCGAACAAGCGGGTTGCTTTTCCTGTCCCTGCACCGATCTCCAGGGCCGTCCGAACCGGCCGGCCCGCGTACGTCATCACCAAGTCGAGGAGCTCTTTGGGGTACCCCGGCCGGAACCGTTCATAGGCTTCCGCGATTGCGCCGAAGCTCAGTGCACGAGCAGACATGCCAAGCATCCTGGCACGACCTGGGCAGACAGCGCTGGGCAATACACAGCGGCTTGACCTTCCGGTCGTGAGCGATATCGGCCGGGTGAGAGTCTCGATCGGATGACTGCCACGGCTTCCGCGCATGAAAGCAGGGCCTCGTGGTAGCTCGAAGGGTGTCTACGCCAACAAGCCATCCAGTAGGCCCCGCTGTCGCATTGTTACGGCACTGCGGAGTCGGGGTCCACTTCGGTCACTCCTGCGTGTGACTGCCTGGCTCACAGGTTCGGGAACGCCGGTGACCACGGCGTGCGCGAGCGCCGCTACCGGACCGACATGTCCGACGCGGAGTGGGCGGTGGTGCGGCCGCTGCTGCCGGTGCCAGGCTGGCTGCGGGGCCGGGGCGGCCAGCCGGAGGCTTACTGCCACCGAGCGACACTGGACGCAATCCGCTACCTGGTCGACAACGGAACGAAGTGGCGGGCCATCCCGGCCGACTTCCCGCCGTGGGACCGGGTCTACGCGTTCTTCCGACGCTGGCGCGACCACGGCCTGGTCCGCGAGTTCCACGACCGGCTCCGCCGCCAGGTCCGCGAGCAGGAAGGCCGTGATGCGGAGCCGAGCGCCGGGGTGATCGACTCCCAGTCGGTCAAGGCCGACGCGGTGGTCGGATCCGACAGCCGCGGCTTCGACGGCGGCAAGCTGATCAACGGCCGCAAGCGGCACGTCGTGGTCGACACGCTCGGCCTGCTGCTCGCGGTCATGGTCACCGCAGCGGATGTCGGCGACCGCGCCGTCGCCCAGGTGCTGCTCGCCCAAGTCGCCGCCTCCCGCCACCTGCTGGCCCTTGTCTGGGCCGACGGCGGCTACACCGGCAGCCTCGTCGAGCACAGCCTCGCCGTCTTCGCCGTGGTCCTCTCGATCGTGAAACGCAGCGACGACATGCGCGGCTTCGTGGTGCTGCCGAAGAGGTGGATCGTGGAGAGGTTCTTCGCCCACCTGATGCGAAGCCGCCGCCTCGTGCGCGACTTCGAGCGCTCCACCAGCAGCGCGGAGGCGATGGTCTACTGGTCGATGACAATGCTCATGACCCGGCGGCTTGCCCGGCCACGCCTGTCGCGAGCGTGAATCGGCCCGGCGCCGACTCGACCAGCCAGCCCCGGGCCACCAGCCGCTTCGCCTTCGACCGCAGCGCTTCCACCTTCCCGGGCACCGGGTCCAGGCCGAAGCAGGCGACCATCTCCTGGCAGGTCAACGGTCCTTGACCGAGCCGGTTCCGGTCCGCGAGCGCCTGCAGGATGCGCTGGCAGTCCACTGACAACGCCGACCAGGACAGTCCCGCACGCCACATCGGCACCACGGACTTCGGCTTCGCTGCCTCCGCCGGCTCGAGACGAACCGCCTGTTCGTCGGGACGGCGCTGGTCCTCGGACGCGGCGTCGTCGTCCGGGGCCGGCACCTCGCCCACGCGCGAGCGGGCGATGACCCACTCGTTCCACTCCCGCTCGGCCACGACCAGCTCGGCGTGGATACGGTCAGCCTCCTCCCGCAGCTCGTCCACACGACGGCGAGCAGTGAGCTCACGCTGTTCCAGCAGCCCCACGACCGACGACATCCCCGACCTCCACCCGAGCGACGACACGACACGTCACCACTGCCATGGGACCGCCGACCCTATGCCCGACCAGCGGAAACACAGCCATCAAGACCGGAAAGACAACAACCACTTACACACTCCGGGCAAGGGTCTGGAAGCCTGGCGGCTGTGGGAGGCAGAGCGGCTGACGGAATACGGGCATGAGGGAGACCTGTCTCTCCCTCATGCCGGCTGGGGCACCTGTACCCACGGGAACACGTGCTCGCCCATGGTCCTCGCTGACGGCGTCTGCAGCGCCGCCCTTCGCGTCTACCTGTCGGAGGAGCCGGCGCTGGCGCACGAGCGGTGCCGCCATGCCCGCCTGCGCCTGCCCTTGTCCGGCCGTCGACCGGGGGCACGCCTGGCAGGCACGTCCCGGCCCGCGCGGGCACGCGGGATCGTCTCCGATCGTCTCCGCGGAGTTGCTGACCGCGACCGGGCTGCTCGACCCGCGGTCGGCGGACCTAGGCGAGGCGCTTGCGCAGCAGCTCACCGCGCTCATCGCCTCCGGCAGTGTCCGCACCGGCGAGGGCGTGAAGGGCCTGCGCGTATCCGGTGGCCGTCTCGCCGAGGGGTATTGCCTCGCTCACCCCACCCGGCAGTCGTGCGCCGCGAGGGCGAGGGCGGTTGCCCGCTGGGCGCAGTGGGTGATCAATTGCCTCGCGTACCGTTACGGGCTCCTCCGCTGCCGGCCACGGGGACCCGGGGACCCGTTCTCGCAGCGGCAGGACAGGGTGCATGTGTGGGCGGTGAGCGAGGCAGCGGCCAGCATGGTGAAGGCGGTGCACGAGGAGAGCACCGGGACAGGCGTCCTCAGCGTGTAGCCGCCGGCAGCTCTCCCGACCAGGGGAGGGCTTCTGCGCGATCCTGCAGAACCGCACCGCACCGGGTGCGCGGGCGTATCGGTCAACGTTCCGTACGGCTCGGCCTGTTCACCAATCAGGAACTCCACCGGCACGACCAGGCCGTCGCCGGCGCCGGCGACCTGCCGGTCCGGAATCCGCGATGGATCCTCCGGTGACGAGAAGCCAGGGCGGGCTTGTCCGTAGAACGGGAACCGGCTGTCCGCGGACCAGGAGATGCCCCTGTCCGCTCACCGCTCCGGCGTACGATCACCAGTGCCCGTTCTACAAGGAGTTCTGCCCCGGTGCCCGCCGTCATCCCGCCGCCTCGCTCCGCTGCTGGTCTGCTGCCTGTGCAGCGCTTGACGCGTCTGGAGGAGGGCGAGCATCTGGAGGCGCTGTTGTGGGCGGCCGGCCCGGGCTGGCGGATGATCAGCAGCGCGGTTCTCGGTGGGGGGCTGGCTGAGCGTGCCTGGGTCCTCAACGCCCAGGTGTCCCATGGTTACCGGCGTCCCGATCCTGCCCGGCATCTGGCGGACCTCGCGCTGATGGCAGGGGCCGAAGGCGAGGGAGTGGGGCTGATGACGGCAGCCGATGTCTCCGCCTACGGCCATGCGTGCGACGGCGGGACGGAGGCGGTCGCGACCGCCGGCGTCACGGTGCGCGGATGGGCCGCCTCCCCCACGCAGGGCACCGTGGGACCTGCCGGTCCTGGAACGATCAACATTGTCGCCGCCCTCCCGGTGGCGCTGACGGACGCCGCTCTGGTCAACGCGGTGCTCACTGTCACCGAAGCCAAGGTGCAGGCGCTGCTGGATGCGGGGTACGACTGCTCGGGCACGCCCACCGACGCCGTGTGCATCGCCGCACGGACGCCACAGCCGGGCGGGGAGGTTCACGCCTTCGCCGGGACCCGCTCCCTGTGGGGCGCCCGCCTGGCCCGCTCCGTACACCGAGCCGTCCACGCCGCCCTGCCTGCGCCTGTGTGACGCCCCGGGGGCTCCTGCGCGGAGATGACAGGCGTGGCGGTCCGACGTCGCAGGACTCTGGCCGCGCAGGGCCCCCGCGGCCCCGGCCGGGGGCCTGCGAGGGCACCCGGGGTGTCTGCGCGCCGCGCCGCGGCGGACCTGCCGGGTGCGGACGGGAGCGCTCCGGCCGGGGCGGGCTGCGGGCGGTGCACCAGGCGGGGCTGGGGCACTTCGCCGGCGTCGGCCCCGCCCCGGAGCCGGCCGTGCTCCGGATGATCGATTCCAAGGGGTCAGTGATCGTAGGCGGTCGGTGAGCGCAGGACGGGCTGTCGGAGTGTGGTCGTTGTGCCAGATGGGGGTGGTCAGGGCGAAGGCGATGGGCAGGACCTGGAGGGTGCACACCATGCAGGCGCAGGCCCCAGAAGAAGCGGCTGTGGCTGGCGCAGTAGCCGTACTCGGCCCATCCGGCCAGGTCGGAACGTTTTACGGTCTCGCGTGAACGGCCGCATTCAACCGGCGTGGAGTCCACGACTCATACGGAGTTGCTCCACACGCGGTGTCGGTGGCCGGCAGCCGGGTGACCTTGCGGAGCAGGTCGGCGGCCTTGCGGAGACGCTTGTTGCAGCCGGGCTGCTGGGGCAGGTACGGGAAGAGATTCCGCAGGTGGGAACGGGCGTGGCGGAGCCACCGGGCCTCGGAGGCGAGGCCGGGCATGGCCTGCATCATCGCCAGGGTGACCAGTTCGGCGTCGGTGAGTTTCGGGGCGACCCCCACGGCTGGCCGCCATGGTGCGAGATGGGGTGAGTCCTTCAGCAGGTCGCCGGTCTTCACATACAGTGCGGTCGCGGGGGAGTCCAGCTCTGTCTTCACACACGACCGTTGGGCGCCCTCGCCTCAGCTGTGCAGGCGATCTGCACGTTCCCGTCGGCGGCCGGGGCGGCGTCCGAGCGTCGGGTGCGAGGCTCACAGGCCGAGGGGCACCGGTGTGGCCGGAACGCCTTCGGCGATCAGCGCCGCCAACGGTGTGGCGAGGTCGCGGGGTGAGAACAGTTCGGAGCCGCGGTAGTCCGCGATATCTCGAAGGCGCCACCAGCGGAAGCCATCGATGTTCTCAGCTGCGAGTTCGTCGTCGGACATCGCTCCGCGTGGAGTGAACGATGCGGTGCGGACAAGGAAATAGTCGTTGACCACTCCGTCGTAGCCTGCCGCGTGTCCGGGGGCGACGACCTGCTGGTGCCACACATGTGGCGGGTCCGCATCGACGGCCAGCCCTACCTCTTCGTGCAACTCGCGACGGAGCGCGGCAAGCGGCGTCTCGCCGTGCTCGATACCGCCACCGGGAGCCGCCCACACACCCACCGTGCCGGTCGGCTCGGGAATAGCGAAGCGGCACAGCAGGATGCGGTCGCCCTCATCGAGGATGACCCCACGGACTGAGTGACGCAGGTTCACCGAGGACATCCCGGCAGGCTATCCAACTACTGACGACCTGCACGACCCCTTGGAATCGATCAACTAGGCAGCGGCCACGACCACCGGGCTCAGCGCGGGCGAGTTGTCAGCAACCGGCATCAAGCTGCCGCCAGGCCATCGCCCTCTACAACTCCAGCGGCTACCAGCCCTGCGCCAAGGTCGGCCCCTACCGTTTCGACGACATCAGCCGCTGCTACGCAAAAGACCCGGCAGCCGCTCCCAGCATCCCGACGAACCTGCTGCATACACCGTAGGGACGAGATCTCGCGTCTCGCTGAGGTCGAGCAGGCCGCCCAAGGGGAGAAGCATGTGCTCGGGAGGCCCAGGGGCCCGGCGGTGAGCCTGCGTCGCTTTCGTGTGTAAGCCCCCTGCGAGTGGTTGGACCCCCTCCAAGGCGCCCGGTGCTGGTCTGCAGGGGGCGGGCCGGGGTCCCAGGGGATATACGCACTCCCGTGCGATGCGGCAGGCCCCGGGACAGCGAAGGAACCCCGGGCCGTACGCAGCGCCCGGGGTCCGTCCGGCCGTGTCAGGATGTGGCCCATTCGAGTCCGAGGGTGGCCAGTGCTTGGAGTTTGTCCGTGTTGAGCTTGGCGCGCCGGCTTTTCTGGTTCATGATCCACACCCCGAGTTTGACCTCGGTGCCGTCTTCCAGATGCTCTACGTGGGCCCGGGAGACCGTCACAGAGCCCGTGCGAGTCTTGTACTGCTGCAGGGCCGCTACGCCTCGCTCGAAGGCGCTCAGGCGCGCTGTGGACGGTTTCTCGGGCACCTCCTGCTCCTGCGGGAGCGGTACGACGCCGAGCTGCTCCAGACGCTCGCGCTGCCCCTCCGTCAGAGCCTGCCAGACGGCATGGCGACGTTGCCGGGCGAGCCATCGTCCGACGTCCATCCCGTGGACGGTGATCCCCGGCTGCAGCTCGGCCAGCCCGGCTTCCTCGGCGAGCAGCTCGCGTACGGCGGCGTAGTGGCGTTGCCAGTCGGCGGGCCAGGCCGGGTTCCAGTCCGGATCGATCTCGCGCAGCGCCGCCTCCCATTCCGGGTGTCCGTCCAGGGCCCCGGGCCGGCGGAGATTGGACAGCCACTGTCCCAATGGCCGGTCGAGCGCCGTTGCGGTCCGCGGGGCGCACAGGGTCCAGTGCTCCTCGTAGTACGCCTTCGCGGCTTCGAGGTTTTCCTGGAACCGTTCGTCAACCAGGGACCAGACCATCCCCAGCTTCTCCAGCCGGCGCGCCCGGGCTCCGGTCATCTGCCCCGCCCCGTAAGCCCGTCGCTGCTCCGCGATCCACTGCCCCAGCGGGTACGCGCCCTCTTTGTGCCCGTATGGCACCCGGGCGTGGCCCTCACGTTCGGTGAACGCCTTGAGCTTCGCCCAGCCGCGGGCCCAGTCCTGCCGCTCAGTGTCGATCACGTTGAAGGACACCCACTCTGCGACCATCACCGGGTCTCGAGGAGCAGCGAAACGGAGCAGTAGGCGGGATTTCTCCTCACCCTCTTCCGGCTCCGGACCGATATACACGGAAGGCTGCGCAACGTCCTTCTGCGGCTCCTGGGGAATAGCAAGCAATTCAACGGCCTCTTCGTCGTGAGCCCGCAGCCCCTCCAGAGCCTTTACCAGGGGCCGGTAGGAGGCGGAGGTGAACATGTCCTCCGGCTGCTCACCAGGCTGCAGAAAGACCGGCACGATCAGCGATGCCAGTTTCCCTTCCCCGGGCTTCTGCCGAAGGGCCCGGCCGATCGCCTGCACGATGTCGTGGGGGGCGCCCTTCGGATCGAGGAGCGCGACGGAGTCCACAGCCCGGATGTCGACACCTTCCCCCAAAACGCGACAATTCGATAGCACTGCCCGTCGTGCGGTGGTGCCGAAGGAGCCGAGGACCTCCCGTCGGTGCTCGGCGGGGTGTTCCCCGCACAGCCAGTTCGCCCAGACCCGTGCCGGGTAGGTCTCCGGCTGGTCAGCGTGCAGCTTCGCCGCCACGGCCCCCAGGCCCTCTGCGTACGCCTGCGCCTCCATCGTCCGGTGGTGAAAGGTAATGCACGTGTTCAGCCGGTGCTCCGCCATCATCCGCAGCAGCGCGGCGTGCAGCGCTCCGAGCCGCTCCCCGCGCACCTCTTCGCTGCCCCGGTCCTCACCCATCAGCCGTTCTGGCGTGACCTCGGGGTCCTGGAGCTCCATCACGATGATCTGGTAGCGGGCGAGCAGGCCGCGGGAGACCGCCGAGGCGAGCGACAGCTTGTACAGGACCGGCCCGAAGACGGTCTCGTCATCCATGGAGGCTGCCATCTCCGCCGGCAGCGCGTCCCGGGCCCCCTCCCTCACGTCCCAGTGCGGGGGCCGCTCCTGCCAGATACGCGGCGTCGCCGTCAGGTACAGCCGGCGCGCCGCCGGGAAGACCCCCTGATCGTGGATAGCCGCCCACGCCTTCCCCATCGACCCCGACGTCCGGTGCGCCTCATCGACCACCACGAGGTCGAGCGGTGCAAGCTGCTGTCCGTAGAGCCCCTCGAAGGCTTCGGCCAGGACGCCGAGGCTGGCGTAGGTGGCGAAGATGACGCATGGGCCCGTGCCGTGCCACATGGCCAGCCGCACGGGGTTGGTGGTGCACCTGACCTTGAGGTTCCACAGGTCCGGGTCGTCCTGGAGAGAACAGACGGCAACCGCCGGTCCCCGATGCCCCACCCGGTGCCACTCCTTGACCGTCTGCGCCAGGAGGTCCAGCGTCGGCACGAGCACCAGGATCCGGCCCTTCGGCAGCATCTCGCGGGCAGCGAAAGCCGCGGTGATGGTCTTGCCGGTACCGCACGCCGAAATCACCTGTCCCCGCAGGCCGTTAGCCGGGATGCCTCCGGGCGGTGCGTCGAGACCACGTTTAATGGCGTCGATGGTTTCGATCTGGTGCGGGCGTAGATCGCTACGCTTCATGACCACAGAGGGAAGGCTCCTTCGCGAATATGGCGAGCAATCAGAACGGGAAGTTCCGAGGCGGTGAAGATGACCCGGGGTGGTGGTGCATGATCCCAGACTCTACACAGAGGATGACAGTGATGCACGAGTCCTGATGCAGGTTCGTCTTCCAAGGTAATGAATGGCTGATCTGCACCCGCGTCGGCATGCCGGCGTGTATGCTGGTGGCTGTTGATCGGGCGTGGCTGGGTAGGTTTCGGGTGGAGCGCAGCGGAGCCCGTCACCAGGCCCGATGTACCGACTGGAGTTGACGCCCTGTCAGTCCCGTGGTGGAGTACCGGCTAGGATTCCCAGACGCTACACAGGCCCGCACGCGATGCACCCCCTCTTTGCTGCCAGCCCGGATTTTCCGCTTGCGGAAAATCTATCAATTCCCGCATGCGGGAATTGATTCCCTGCTAGAATTCCGCATGCGGAATTCTATTCCTGCGCTTGCGCAGGAATTTGACGGAGCGTCAGCGGAGTCATTCGCTATGCCCCGATTTATCGGGGCATTCCCCGC
>NZ_JBPQTW010000085.1:0-27234 GCF_051386535.1 Streptomyces sp. URMC 127 | reverse complement strand
GAAGGTGCATCACCCGCGGGCCCGTGTAGCGTCTGGGAATCCCAGCCACCACTCCCGTCCCGGAAGTGACGGGTCGTCGCCCCGGGATGACGCCACACCCACCGAAGAGACGGGCTCCGCTGCGCTCCACCCGAACCCCGACCTCACACCTGAACCATGCCAGGTCAAGCCCGGCGATACCCCACCAGCATACACGCCGGCACGGCCGCGTGTATGCGAATCAGCCATTCATCATCCTGACGGACGAACCTGCCTCACGACTGGTGCATCACTGCTCGCCCCTGTGTAGGGTATGGGAACAGACACCACCACCCCAGGCCGTCTTCACCGCCTCGGATCTTCCCTTTCTGATTGCTCGCCACATTCGCGAAGGAGCCTTCCCCTGTGGCCATGAAGCGCAGCGATCTACGCCCGCACCAGATCGAAACCATCGACGCCATTAAACGCGGCCTCGACGTACCGCCCGGTGGAATTCCTGCTAACGGCCTGCGTGGGCAGGTGATTTCGGCGTGCGGTACCGGTAAGACGATCACGGCGGCGTTCGCTGCTCGGGAGATGCTGCCGAAGGGCCGGATCCTGGTGCTCGTGCCGACGCTGGATCTCCTGGCCCAGACGGTCAAGGAGTGGTACCGGGTCGGGCACCGCGGGCCGGCGGTGGCTGTCTGCTCCCTCCAGGACGATCCGGATCTGTGGAACCTGAAGGTGCGCTGCACCACAAACCCGATCCGGCTGGCCATGTGGCATGCGGCGGGCCCGGTCGTCATCTTCGCCACCTACGCTTCGCTGCCGGTGCTGGCGGAGGCCTTCGAAGGGGCTTACGGACAGCAGCTCGCCCCCCTTGACCTTGTGGTGGTCGATGAGGCGCACCGAACGTCGGGGTCGATGGGGAAGGCGTGGGCGGACGTCCACAACCAGGCGGTCATCCCGGCGGCGCGCCGGCTGTACCTGACGGCGACGCCGAGGATCTGGCAGGAGCGGCTGAACCGGGAGGTGGCCGAGGGGGTACGTGACCCGCTGCCGCGTGAGATGGCAGCCTCCATGGACGACGAGGAGATCTTCGGCCCTGTCCTCTACAAGCTCTCGCTTGCCTCAGCGGTCTCCCGCGGCCTGCTCGCCCGGTACCAGATCATCGTGGTCGAGCTCCAGGACCCCGACGTCACCCCTGAGCGGCTGATGGGTGAGGACCGGGGCAGCGAAGAGGTGCGCGGGGAGCGGCTCGGGGCGCTGCACGCGGCGTTGCTGCGGACCATGGCGGAGCACCGGCTGAACACGTGCATCACCTTCCACCACCGGACGATAGAGGCGCAGGCATACGCGGAGGGCCTTCCGCGGGTCGCGGCGAAGCTGCACGCCGACGACCCGGAGAAGTATCCGGCGAAGGTCTGGGCGGACTGGCTGTGCGGGGAACACCCCGCCGAACGCCGGCGGGAAGTCCTCGGCTCCTTCGGCACCACCGCACGACGAGCTGTGCTCTCGAACTGCAGGGTGCTGGGCGAAGGCGTCGACATCCGGGCCGTGGACTCGGTGGCGCTCCTGGACCCGAAGGGCGCGCCGCACGACATTGTGCAAGCGATCGGCCGGGCCCTTCGGCAGAAGCCCGGGGAGGGGAAGCTGGCCTCGTTGATCGTGCCGGTCTTTCTACAGCCGAAGGAGCAGCCGGAGGACATGTTCACCTCCGCCTCCTACCGGCCCCTCGTAAAGGTTCTGGAGGGGCTGCGGGCGCACGACGAAGAGGCCGTTGAATTGCTTGCTATTCCCCAGGAGCCGCAGAAAGACGTTGCGCAGCCTTCCGTGTATATCGGCACGGAGCCGGAAGAGGGTGAAGAGGAATCCCGCCTACTGCTGCGCTTCGCGGCCCCTCGCGACCCGGTGATGGTCGCGGAATGGGTGTCCTTCAACGTCATCGACACCGAACGCCAGGACTGGGCCCGCGGCTGGGCGAAGCTCAAGCAGTTCGTCGGGCGCGAGGGCCACGCCCGCGTGCCCTACGGACACCGGGAGGGAGCGACTCCCCTGGGGCAATGGGTGGCAGAACAACGAAGGGCCTATGGGGCCGGGCAGATGACCGAGGCCCGAGCGCGTCGGCTGGAGAAACTCGGCATGGTCTGGTCCCTCGCGGACGAACGGTTCCAGGAGAACCTCGCCGCCGCGAAGGCCTACTACGACGAACACTGGACCCTCTGTGCGCCGCGGACCGCAACGATGCTCGACCGGCCATTGGGACAGTGGCTGTCCAACATGCGCCGACCCGGCGCCCTCGACGGGCACCCCGAGTGGGAGGCGGCGCTGCGTGAGGTCGATCCGGACTGGAACCCGTCGTGGCCGGCGGACTGGCAGCGCCACTACGCCGCCGTGCGGGAGCTACTCGCCGAGGAGGCCGGGCTGACCGAGCTGCAGCCGGGGATCACCGTGCATGGGGTGGACGTCGGACGATGGCTGTACAAGCAGCGCCAGCACACTATCTGGCAGGCCCTGACGGAGGGGCAGCGCGAGCGCCTGGAGCAGCTCGGCGTCGTACCCCTCCCGCAGGAGCAGGAAGTGCCCGCGAAGCCGTCCAAGGCGGTCTTGGGGGCCTTCGAGCGAGGCGTTGCTGCCCTGGCCCAGTACAGGGCCCGCACAGGCTCTGTGGCGGTCTCCCGGGCCCACGTAGAGCAGCTGGAAGACGGCACCGAGGTCAAACTCGGGGTGTGGATCATGAACCAGAAAAGCCGACGCGCCAAGCTCACCACGGACAAACTCCAGGCACTGGCCGCCCTCGGACTCGAATGGGCCACGTCCTGAGCCGGCCGGACGGACCCCGGGCGCTGCGTACGACCCGGGGTCTCTCGCTGTCCCGGGGCCTGCGGCATCGCACTGGAGTGCGCGTAGGAACTGGAACCCCGGACTACCCCCTACAGGCCAGCAATCAGGAGGGCTTAGAGACGACGATGGCCCGCGGGTAGACCGCAGCTTCCCGGGCGGCCTGCCGGTTGTCCTCTTCCCCGGCCTGACCAGCCAGGCGCTCCAGCGGTCTGCACCGCGGCCGGCGCCGCGCGGGCGCCGGGCAGCCAGCGGCTGCAGCTCGGCGTCGCCGTCAGTGGGGGTCTCGGCATCGCCGGGAAGCGTTGTCGGTGCCGGTGTGTACCCTCACGCGGTGATGATTGACCGAAATGCGGGAGTTACCCCTTCCCGCTACGCCGACTCTGGTCTCCGTAAGGCCGTCGGCGAACTGATAGGCCGGGCTGACCGGGACGACATGCTACGGGCCCTGATCCTGGTGAGCGAATGCCGAATGGCTCAGGACATCGGCGATGCCTGGGCGGCCCATGCAGCCATGCTGGAACGTGAGGTGAAGGAAGCCAAGCGCCGGGCAGACGGCACCAAGCAGCCACCCGGCTACGGCTTCGACACGCGCAACCCGGTCGACAAGGCCGCCCACCAGGCCAGCAACCGGCTGCGGGAAGAGCTGACGCGCGAGCTGCGTGAAGCCCGGGAAGCCCACCAGGAATGCGTCAGCACGCTGGAGAAGAACACCTACATCCTTGGGTACGTGCCCGCTGAACCGGCATCTGGCAGCCTCCTGGAACCCGATCTCCTCGATGCCATGGCCGTGCTCCGTGACCAGCTGCGCAGCGCACGGCAGCGTGTCGGCGAGATCATGGATCGTGATCGCGCGGACTTGCATGACCTCGCCTTCCAGGAGGAGTACCGGCGCTCCAGTGCCGGCGCCGAAGCACCGGTCCGCCTGCGGGACATCGATCGCATGGCTCCTGGTGCCTTCGCGGATCTGGTGGAGCAGTTGCTGCGACGCGACGGTTACCCGACCCACCGCCCCGCGGCTGCGCGAGCCGAGCGGATGATCACCGCCAACGTCAGCGGCGGCCCCGTGACCTTCTTCGCTCACCGCGTAGACGGCTCACGCGGCTCAGCCATGGCCTGGGCAGCAGGACCTGCCGGCGACATCGGAACGCCTGACCTCCATCGGATGCACCGCCTGGCTGCCCAGTGCACGGACCAGCCTCTCGTCGTGGTGACCAACGGCGGATTCTCACGGCCTGCCCAGCGCTACGCCGCCCAGCACGGGATCGGCCTGCTCGGCCGGGACCTGCTGCTGCGCTGGGCCGAGTGGCAAGAGCCTCTCGATGTCACCGAACCGTCCGACCAGAACGCCGCGTGATGCACATCAACTGGAACACCTGTGTCAACCTGTCCCCCTATGAGGACGAGGAGATGAACGCCGCCCTGCTCGACAAGATCCGGGCAGCCACCGACGACGACCTTCTCGCGGCCTTCCTCCACCACGCCGAAGGGCGCGTGGCCCTGGAGACCTACCAGCAGTTCGACAAACTCTGCATGCAGCTGGAGGCCGAACGCGACCACGCCCGCCGGCTCAGCGACTACTCCGAGACACCGCTCGGCCTCGACTTCTGGCACGCTCACTACCGGCTACACCGCAGCCTCAAGGAGCTGCTCGGCCAGGCCGAGGCGGCAGTCGACACGGCTGCCGACGTGTGGCGCACCCTCCGCGAAGCCACCGTCCACGACGATCTCAGCTCCCGCTTCCGCCAGCAGGCACCGGACTCTCCCTCACCCCTGGAGGAGATCGGCCCCCTGCGGCATCTGCTCGCTCCCCTGCAGCAACAACTCAAGAGCGTCCTCGACGAGCACCGGGCCCGGATGCACGAGCTGGCCCTGCAAGAAGCCGAACTGCTCGCCTTCGCAGCGAGCAACGACAGCATCAGCCTCGAACAGTTCGACGCCATGACGCCGCTGGAGCTCGAACAATCGACCGCGGACCTCGCCGAGCGCGACGGATACACCCTGCTCCAGCGCCAGGGCAAAGCAGGCGACCAAGGAGCCGACGTCATCGCCCTCACCCCCGACGGACGAAAGATCGTGTTCCAGTGCAAGCACCGGCGCCGGGGCAAACCCGTGGGAGCCCAGGACACCCACACCCTCAACGGCACCGCCAGACCGGAGCACAACGGCGACATCGTCGTCCTCGTCACCAACTCCACGTTCACCAAACCAGCCCGCGCCTTCGCCGCCAAGCACCGCATACACCTGCTCCACGGCGAACTACTCCAGCGATGGGCCACCTGGGGCGTCCCCCTACTCACCGTGCTCAGAGAAGACCCTGCCGACGCCGACGCAACAACCTGAAGCCGCGCGGGACGGCCAGGCCCGGCGACGCGTTGCGCTGGAACCTGTATCCCGGCCTGCCTCCGGTCGTTGGGCACATCGTGAGCCCCTTCCCGACCGCCGCTCGGTCTCTCGCGCTCAGCCCCAGCGACCAGGATCCGCTGCACCAGCTCGCCTACGACGCAATCGCCGACCGGGCCACTGAGGCATTCGAGATCGCGCTGCACTACCAGAGCGACCGCAGCCCTGAATCCTGCCGGGAGGCGCTGCACAACGCTCTGGCCGTCGCCGCGTCCGGTTTCGTGGCCGCCGGCCTGATGAGCCTGTCCGAGGATCCCGGCCTCGCTCTGACTCCGGAGCAGGAGGAGTTCATCACCGATCGCGCTCGCGAGCTCGACCTCGACGTGGTCGAGAACCTGACCGGAGCGAACGGTACAGGGGCCGGCCACGACGAACGGGCTGGCAACGTCGAACGAGGTTGACCGGGGCTCTTCTGTACGGCGAGTGCCCGGACCAGGTACGGTCCGGGCACTCACTGAGCGTTTGGTCCTATTTCAGAGTAGTACGTTGTGCTTTCCGGTCATGGCGCCCTGATGCTGGAGAGGTCGATGGGTCGGGAGGCCTGGGATGTGGCTTTTGGGGGCTGTTTCATTCCGGCTTCTCCTGTGTCATCCCAAGGCGCCCCAGCCAGTAGTCGTTTGCCTGCTGGTCAGGTCGGTTGCCGCGCAGTACATCGGAAACATGACTCCGTACCGTGGCTACCCCAGCGAGCCTCATTGAGGGATCGCCGCATACCTGCGTTCGAAACTGGAAACGTCACGAGCACTGGCGAACACTACCGACCTAGGTACCCGATGCATTCATGTGCGACCCACCACCTACGCGAGTGAAAACTCTCATCGTGCCCGCCTGCCGCTCTCCAGAATGATGGAATAGCGCCGAACCGGCTTGTGCGTCACGGGCTCCACCCTTAGGGGGGTCGTTCATGAATCTCTGGCCCAATTCCCGCCAGATTGGCTCAGTACTCGCCGCAGTGTGCATTGTGAGCGCGCTTACTGTTCCCGGCGCAGCCGCCACGGGAACCGCCACGCGGCACGCTGTGCAGGCTGCTCGGGGCACTGTGTGCAACGGGGACCTCTGTTTCCGGTCCGGGGCAAATGCGCATCCGAGAGTCTCGTATCACCACAGGGCAAGTGTTCCTGTAGAAGTACGGCTGGGGTTCCAAGTCCGGAAGCCAAACGGCCAAGTGGTCCAACACTGGGATGAGGGCTACTTCACGGCGATGCCGGGCAAGCACTACTCCTACACGTGGCAGTACCTTGTGGACATCGGCAATTCCGCCGGTCGCGGGATGGTGACACAGCGGCAAGGCGGAGAGACCATGTACACACCCTGGATCACGTCGTAGCGACGTTCCCTAGTTCGCCACCTTCTCCCCGAGCCTATTCCACGTGGATCCCGGCAGGTCCAAATCGATGGAGCTGTCGCGCAAGCTCCTGAGGAGCAACCCGCACCTCTCTCAACTTCCAGCCGTAAAAGGGCTTTGCACGCTTGAAGGGCAGGCGAGGGCGCAGGGCGGGAATCGTCTGGACGATCACTTTGCTTGCCTGCTCGGGTTTCCTGGGGTCACCTCCCCTCGACACCAGGGTGACTTTTCCGACGTTCTCCCAGGGCAGTCGCGCAGTAAAGCACAAGTACCTAGCAGAAAGCCCTTCGCTGCTGATAGACAGTGTGCCGCGGATCAGTGCCGGTAGGGCGGGCACTCCGAAGAAGAAGTACGCGAAGAGGAAGTGTGCGAGCCAGGATCTCTCTATTCCGAAGCTGAGCAAGCCGAACGCCGCACCGAAGAAGACTCCCATGGCTTGGCAGCCGGCCAGAATGAGCAGGCGCTCCCGGGCAGGGTTGAGGAAGAAGCGGTAGTTGGCCTGTCGCGATGGAGGCTTAGCTGGCGTCGCTTGGGCAACCACGATTGGGGGGCCCGCGGTCTGCCCCACAGGCCTGTACTCGGCACTCAGTGTTACAGGGCCGCGGGTCAGGGCGAGGTGGTCGATGGTGTTGGTTGCACGGCGTTGCGGGCGCGGCAGGCCGAAGCCGGTCATCTCCTTGTCGACGTGTAGGTAAATCTCGTCGAGCGTGAGTGGGGTCGGATGGGCAAGGGCTCGTAGGAGCGCGCCGGTGAAAGCGGTGTACCGGTGTCCGGGTGGGGCGTGGGACGGGGCTGTGGCAGTGGTCGATGTGAGGGTGTAGGTACCGTTCGTGTCGAGCTGGCCGACGAGCAGAGTGTCGGTGCCGGCCATAGCTGCCACGGCTTGCCCGGAGAAGCAGCAGTCGAGGATGAGCACGCGGGCTCGGGCACGGGCCCGGGCGAGATCCTTCTTCACCAGTTCGAGCGGTAGGGCTGAGTAGCCGACGCGGTCGGGGTCGGTGTACTCGAGAGCCAAGTGGAGCATGCCGTGGTCGTCAAGAAGCCCGTGCCCGGCGTAGTAGACCAGCAGCAGGTCTAGGGCTTTGCTGCTCGCGGCGATGGCCGTACCGATCGCGGCGGCGTCGGCGGGGCGTTCCCGTCCCAGCACGAAGCAGCCCTCCCCGGGCATCAAACCGTAATCCGGGTGTGTCAGGGCGTGCTGCAGAGCCGCCAGGTTGTTCTGGACGGCCGGGATGGCAGGCAGGTCCGGGGAGCGGAAGCGGTCCGCGCCGATGATGACGGCGCGGCAATGGGCACCCTCAGGCAGCCAGAGCTCGCTCACGGCGTGGGCTCACTCTCTGCCTTTTCGATCAGCGCAGCAATGTCCTGGATCACCGCCTGGGGATCGCGGGCGCGGCGGACATCCACCATGACCTGGCGACCGCTCGGCGACTTGACGGTGATCCGCACGTCGGATTTCCGCTGCACCAGCCACACTGACAGCGACCGGGCAAGAACAGCCACCGCGCCACTCGATCCGACCGTGACCGCAAGGGCTTCCAACATGCCCCCCATCTGGCCAGGCACGGCAGGCTCACGTCGGAGAGTGAGATCCCCTCGCAGCTGATCCTCACGTGTCAACCATTCGAAGAGCACCCGGAGGTGCTCCTGAGCCCCTTCTCCCTCTGCGGACAGGCTGAGTTCAGGAGCCTTTGCTGCGCGTGCGGCGTCGTTCCTCCCCATGCCCGCATCATGGCCAAGCAGGAGCCTGCACGCGGAACGTTTGAGCGTGATCCCCCGGAAGAGGTACTCACCTCACGACGGGACAGAAACGGCGAGCTGCACCCACCGCGCTGCCTGGGCAACCTCCCCGTCCGCAGGCCCCGCCAAGGGGACCTACCAAGGGCCCCGCCGGTCAGTGGTGCGCGAAAGCACCGCGCCCGTCGGCACCGCCGACGGGCGCAGTCCGGCTGCCGCTAAAGAGACGGCGATGGCCCGCAGGTAGACCACGGCCTCCCGGGCGGCCTGCCGGTTGTCCTCTTTCCCGGCCTGACCGGCCAGGCGCTCCAGCTCCTCCAGAAGACCGGCGAACCCACCGAGGACAACCAGCGGAACAGGAACGATGCCGTCGTCAGGCCCAGGCCGATCCGCATCCGGCCCCGGCAGCAGCCGCACACCATCCGCCTCACCCCCGCCGCCCTCGCCTGACCGCCCCGACGCCCAGGAGTGAGGGAACCGCCTCCCGCTTGAGCAAGCGGTGATCGGGGACTTAGTGTGCGCGCCGTGGACACCCCGGTCTCCTGGCCTGACCTGTACAGCCAGGACAACATCGAATCGCTCAAGGCGTGGTGGAGGCAGCAGCGCGACGTCGATCCCGCCCGAGCGCAGACGTACAGTGGCCTTATCGAGTCCGCTGAGGACTTCCAGGAGCACGAGCGGATCTTCCGCCAGGTGTACACCGCGTCGGCCCGTCACCCCCTTGAACGGCTTTTGAGGGAAGTTCCCGAGCCCGAGCCCCGCCGTGAGTGGGTCCTGAGCCTGATGGCCCAGAGACCCGGACGGCAGTGGAAAACAACCGACATCCGCATCGGCCTGGGCTGGCTCACCCTCAAGCCGGTCAGCACCTGCCTGAAGGACCTGACGGCCGAAGGCCGGATCGAGGAAATCCGCCGCAGGGTCTCCGGCAACCTGCTGTACCGCCTCATAGCGCTTCCCCCCGAAGCGCCGGCCGAGGCCCCACCTCGGGGAACGGGGACCTGACGGTAGAGACCGTCGGCCACGCCGGCCGGTTCTGGGCAGAGCGGTCAGCTGGTGACGTCACGCAGGTACCCCGCTGCTTCCCGGGCGGCCTGTACGTTTCCCTCCTCCCCCGCCTGACCGGCAAGGCGCTCCAGTTCCTCCAGCAGGCCGGCAATGCCGCTGAGGACCACCCGAGGGACCGGGACAGCCTGAACAGCGGCCAAAGCCGCGCGGGCACGGGCCGCCGGCGACTGCTGATCGGCATCGCCCTCGGCGGGGATCAGGGCGCGGCGGCCACGCCCCACAACTGGCCCCGGGACGGGGGCGGGATTCGGATTGCTCATCCGCACAGTCTCCCGCCCCACCGCGCAGAGTTGTGCCGGGCCCCGGCCACGTCCGAACGTCCTGCAGCAAGAGTTGTTCGGCATCCGGGGCAGCAGCCCTGCGCGACGGAAGCCGACATGTCCGTGCACATGGGCCGGGAAGGCGGTGGCCGCCCGGAGACCGGACGGTTACCGCGCAGAAGGCCGGTCGGCTCGGCCTAGGGGGCTAGGAGATTGTCCCGCAGCTGTTCGCCTTCAGCCCGTCGTTGAGTTTCTTCTTCAGGGCGGTCTCCTTCTGCACGGAGATGTCCTCGTTGGGGATCACCAGCTTGATCTCGGTTCCGCTGCCGCCCTTCTTCGGGAGCATCGAGACGGTCATGCTGGCGGGCACCACGGTCTTGGCGTCCGGGTAGGTGACCTGGGAGGTGTAGTTGAGGACCTTCATGTCCTTCACGGCCAGGCACTTCTTCGCGCCGTTCTCGAACATCTTGTAGATCCCGATGTTGATCTTCTTGCGCATCGGCACCAGGTTGATGCGCTTGCTGACGCCCTTGAGGGTGCTGGCGATCAGATGCCCGCCGTCCGAGCCCGTGCCTCCCCACCCCCCGACCGTCGTCTCGCACTTCGTGCGCGGCGAGGTCCCCGCCGTCAAGCTCGCCGCGGTGGCACGGTCGGGCCGGCCGGCCGCATCGATATGGAACGACCACGTCGAACGCACCGTCTTCCCCGCCCACGCCGTCAGATACTGCTCGCACGGGTAGTCCACCCACACCGCAGCACCCGACGGCGACACCGGAGCAGCAGCCGCCGGAGGCGCCAGGACGCCAGCTGCCACCACGCCGGCCGTGCCCGCGACAGCGGCCAGCCGGCCCCACCGTCCCCCGGAACCGCGCGACGAGGACGATCCAGTCATGAGAACTCCTTCTCAGATCAAGAACCGCACGACCCACACCACGACAGCCGGAGCGCGCCACGCTGCGCAGCGCAACGCGTGCTGCCGACAGCAACGGCCGCAGCCGCCTCCTGCAGGCCGCCCAGCCCTGACGGAACGACGGCGGTCAGGCAACCACACGGAGCACAGCACGCGTAACCACGCATATCCAGACACGACCCGACGGCCAACCAGCTCCCGGGTGACGCAGCCGTGGCGTCGCTTCAGCCCGAAGACGACAGCCGGAGCCGACGGCGACACCCCTGTGAGACTGGCGACCCGGCTACGGGTGGCCGCGGAGACCGCCAACACCATACTCACGGCCACGTCCGCCGACCGGTCCCCCGCCTGACTCGCACGCATCCTGCGTGGTGCGCGCGGCAGGCAGGCGGTCACACCTCTCCACGAACCGGGCGGCCTTGCCATCGTCCGCCCCCCGCATCGAAGCCGCGCAAGGCCATGAACCATCAGCTGGCGCCAGCCTCTGCTGTGCCAAGCCGGGGACGGGGTGGGCGTTGGCGAAGGTCACGCCCGCAGACCCGGCCGGATAGCAGCGGCCTATCACCAATGTCCACCCGACCAGCCTTCCAGCAGCACCGGCAACGCGGGCCCGGCCCGGGTGGGCCCGGGCCGGGCCCGCCGTGCTCACAGGACTTCGCCGCGGATCTCCGCTCCGGCCTTCGCCGAGGCGGCCCTGCGGGGCCGGGACGTGGGGGTCAGATCTCTCCGGGTGCCGTGGCGGCGAGCCAGTCAGCGGCTTCGGCGTCGGTCATGAGCAGCGCCTGTGTCGGGTGGGCGGTGCTGTCCTGGACGACGTGGACGCGGCCCGGGAGCGGGCTGCTCTTCGGGGCGGGGCCAGCTATCGGGGCAAGCCGCTGCCAGGTGTTGGCGGTGAACCGCGCGAGGATCACGGTGGCGAACTGCTCGCGGGCGGCGGGGGCGAGGCCACCGTTGACGGCGCGTCCGTTGTAGAGGACGTGGATGCGGGCCTGGCGTCCCGTGTACAGGACATCCTCGAGGGCGACGACGGCCGGGGACTTCTTGGGGTCGTCCTTCTGCCGGAAGGTCTCCCAGTAGCGGGTGAGCTGCCGCAGGGTGGTGTCGGCCTGGTCCAGGACGACCATCAGGCGCGGCACGTCGTCGAGGTCGCCGTCGAGGTCGATGCGGCGCTGCAGTTCGTCGGCGAGGTTGACCAGGGCGTCGTGGATGCCGGCGACGTTGCCGCGGTGCGTCACCGTGGGCAGGCCCTTGGCCCACAGGTGGGAGACCAGCTTGGGGTCGAGGACCAGGGCGTGGGCGCCCTGGTGGAGGAACTGGGCGGTGATGGTGCGCAGGATGGTCGTGCTGCCGCCGCCGGTGGCGGTGCACACCAGGATGTGGGGCGCGGTGTCGAGGTCGACGGCGATGGCGGTGCCGTCGGTGCTGATGCCGATGAGGGCGGTGGAGTCGGGCAGGGCCTCCAGCTGCTCGCGCAGGCCGGGGTCGGTGAAGCGCAGCAGCGTGGGGAGGTTGGTCGTCATGGTGCGGTGTTCCTTTTCTGTGCTGTGCCTGGTGAACCGGGTGTTCTCCAAGGCTGCGGGGATCGTGTCGGTGAAAGCGGACAGGGCCGGATCGGCGGCCGTCGGGTCGGATTTCCGGCCCGTGCTGAAGGGGCGGGTCATTCGAGGTCGGTGGTGCCGGTGGCGGCGCGGGGCCGGTTGCGTGCCCAGCGCTTGAGGTCACCGACGCGGTAGAGGAGCTCGGCGCCGCGCTTGCCCGCCGAACCCGGGAAGGTCGGGTCGTTCTGGCGGGCGTAGCGCAGCGCGGCGAGGGTGATGTCCGGCAGGTGGTGTTCGTGGGCCTCGCGCAGTCCCACCGCCTGGTCGTCGTCGACCGGGGCCGGGTCCGTCGGCGTCGGCGTCGCCGGGGTGGTGCTGGTCGCGTCGTCGCCCGGGTTAGGGGTCGGGGCCGAGGGTGTGGCGCTCCAGGCGTCGGCGGGGAAGGTGCCGTCGGCGGCCGGTGTCGGCGCGGGGGCGTTCGTGGACGTGTCGGCCGGGAGCGTGGTGCTCCAGGCGTCGGTCAGGAAGTCGGTGGGCGGCGCACTGGGCGCGGGTGACTTCTGTAGCTGCACCGGTCCCGGCTGGGCGGGGACGGCCGGGCGCTTCTTGTCGGTGGTCGCCGGGCCGGTGGTGGCCCACGCGCGGGCTTCGGCGTCGGTGAAGAAGAGGACCTGGGTCTCGCGGGCGGTGCCGCCGATGACGACCTGGGCGCGGCCGGCGTGTTTCGTGCTCTTCGGGGCGGGGTGGATCTCCGGGGCGAGCATGCGCCAGGCGTTGACGCTGTAGCGGGCGAGGATGCGGGTGGCGAACTGCTCGCGGACCTCGGGCCCGCCGAGGGCGCGGGCGGTGGCGGACTGGGCGACCAGGAGCACGTGCATGCGGACCTGGCGGCCCATGTAGAGGATCTCGTTGAGGGCGTCGACGGCCGGGGAGACCTTCGGGTCTCCGGACTCGCGGGTCTTCTCCCAGTAGCGGGCCAGCTGCTTCATCGTGGCGTTGACCTCTTCGAGGAGGATCAGCAGCCGCGGGCCGATGGCGTCCGGGTCGGCGTCTGGCCCGAGTTCGTCGGCGACGCGCACCCGGCGCCGGCCTTCCCAGCCGAGTTCGACCAGGGCGTCGTGGATGTCGGCGATGTCGGCGCAGTAGGTGACGGCCGGGATGCCGCGTGCCCACGGGTGGGAGATCCGTTTGGTGTCGAGGACGTACGCGCGGGCGCCGTGGTGGAGCATTTGGCAGGTGAGGCAGCGCAGGGTCACTGACTTGCCGCCGCCGGTGGAGGCGTTGACCAGGATGTGCGGGGACTCGGCGTCCAGGTCGACCGAGACGGTCCGGCCGCCGGCGCCGATCCCGATGACGGGTGCGGACTCAGGGGCCTTGGCCACCAGCTCGCGGATCTTGGGGTCCTTGAAGACGGCCTTCGCCGGCGGGCGGCGGGTCTTCTTCACGAGCACGTACGGCTTGGCTCCGGCCGGGTGCCAGGAGAACGTGACGCCTTCCAGGGCGAGTTTCTGGGTGATGAGGTCGGCGACCACTTCGCGGGAGAACCGCAGGTGCACCGGCAGGTCGACGCGGATCTGCGCGTCGTCGTCGGAGAAGTTGTGCGGGATGTGGAGGTAGCTGCGGGGGGTCTGCTGCTCGGCGATGCCCAGCGGGACGGCGAGTGCCTGGTGCAGCGGTTCCACCCACTCGCGCATCAGCTCGCGGCGCTCGCGGGTGAGGATCCCGTACGCGAGCCCGCCTGCGGCCGCGGCGGAGGCTGCGCCGATGCCGCCGGTCTGCAGGGTCTGGAGTGTGGCGTTCTGGTGCTCCCACAGATCCTGGGCGGTCTGCACGGTGGTGTCCGGGTGCCGGCCGAGGAGGTAGCTGCCTTCCCCGGCTGCGCCAAGGAAGCTGATGCGGAACATCAGGCGCTGCCACCCGGCCCTGTACGACGAGCGGGAGACGCGGCCTTCCACCTTCGGCAGAACCCAGTGCCCGGCGCGGAAGAACGTCGCGTCGGTCCGCCTGATGCCGTCCATGTCGCGGCCGGCCAGGAACCGGCCGATCCCGAACATGAGCGCTTCGGCGGTCTCCTCCACCTGCTTGTCCAACTTCGTCTGCGCCATGGTCGTGCCCCTTTCGGTGTGCGTCCAGGCACCTCACACCCAGAAGCGGACACCGAACATAAATCGACCGACCTGTGGATATTTTTCGCAAACGAGACGCACCCTTGTGGACAAAAGTGTCGTAAGGCCCAGACGTGCGAGAAGTGAGGCGGCTCCGGCGCCTCACCGACATCAACCGTCACGATTTCGCGCAGCACGACCCATCTGGCGAGGTTCTTCCCGCCCCGGGCCTCAACGTGGCCCCGTACCCGCCACCCCGTTGACACCGCGACGGCACTTAGCACCACGCGCCCGCCGCTGACCACCTGTCAGCCGCTCTCCAGCACGGCTGACCACAACCGTCGCAACTGCCGCCGACCGCGCGACAACACCAACGAGCGCGCACCAGCACAGCACACACAGAACCTGCCCTCCGGTCCCGCGCCGGAGGGCTTCGTGCTTCCTGGAGGAACCCCCGTCATGCCGACGTTCGAGACGCTCCCCCGCTTTGCCACCGACCTCCGCCAGCTCTCTGCCACCCAGCGCCGGCGCTTCCGCCGCGTGGTCATCGACGCCTTCGTTCCCGACTTACGCAACGGCGTCTTCCGGCCCGGCCTGCGCATCAAGGGCCTGCGCTCCGCCCCCGGCGTATACGAACTCACCTGGGCGCCCGACGGCCGCGCGACATGGGAGTACGGGGACGAGAAGGTGCGGGGCACCCGGCACATCATCTGGCGCCGCGTCGGCACCCACACCATCCTCACCGGCCCGTGACGAACGGGGCGTTGGGGGCCCGAAGCCGGGCTCGGGCGCGGCTCGGCCGCGGCCATCGTCCCGGCCCTGGATCACCAGGCGCCGGGCTGGGCATGATCGACCAGGCATTCGTGGACGGACGCGAGGGGGCAACGGTGGCGGCGCGACGCAGGAGCTTTCGGATGCTGGAGGCCCGCCTGGGGAAGACGACGATCCGGGCGCAGGACATCTACCGGCTCGGAGAGGAGGAACGTAAACGCCTGATATGTGCTCATTGCTCCTGCACAGTGCGCGCGGTCCGGGAACACTTCAAGGGCGAGGACGGCCCGAACCCTTTCAAGGTCGGGGCGCACTTCCGTCTCCCCGACGGCGTCGCGCACGAGGCGACCTGCGACTTCAACCCCGACCGTGTGGTGGAGGAAATCGCCCGCGGCTCCGCCGGCCTGGCCGACGTCCAGCCCGACGGCACACTGCGCCTGGTCCTGCCCGACAACCTCGGCGCGGCTGATGCCCCACCACCACAGCCGCCCACCACTACGGACGCCGCCGCAGACGGAGAACAGACCTCGCTGCGGATCACTACCGCCTCGTCTCCGGTGCTGCCGCCCGCGCTCAACAGCGCCGTGAAGATCGTGCGGTTCCTCCAGGCCCACGACTTCGACGCCGAGGCCACCCGCCTCTTCCGCCTCTCCTACGGCCCAAAGCACCGCCGCCTGTCCTGGGCACGGTTCTGCTACCACCCCCAGGCACTCCCCCAGCTCCACCAGCGACTGGCCACCGGGCGCGCCCTGGACCATCCCATCGCGGTGTACGGCACGGTCGTCCGTACCGGGCGTGCCCAGAGCGGCAAGCCGTACGTGCTGCTGGCCGAGCGCGTCCCCTCCGGCCCCGAAGGGGCCACGTTCTCGCTCTGCCTGCGCAGCGAATACCCCCAGCTGCTGGACGGGTTGCGCGCCGGCATGCAGGTCCTGGCCGTGGGGCCCTGGAAAGTCTGGCCACGGGCGCAGGGGCCGGACGAGGTCCAGCTGTGGGTCGACGCCCACTGGCGCCTGGAACGGTAGGCGGCGGCAAGCCGCTGGTCGGCCGACGACGGGCGCTTGCTCACCCGGGGCGCGCCGGAGCCGACCGGGCCCGCCCCCGCGCCGCAAACGGCCCGTCTCCGCCAGTCCGTCCAGCACACCAGCGGCTCCCGGCACCACGAACCCGCCCGGGACCACCGCCGTTCCGCCGACCGCCCCGCCTCCGCAGGAACGCCCGCCCACTCCTTGCCCCGAGACCGAAACGAGGGCCGTCGGGGCCACGCCCGACACAGCGCAGACTGTCACGGAACGGCCTGCTGGCGCCGATGAGCCCGGAGGCGGCCAGCAGCCCCGGTCCGGCGAGAAGAGCGAGCAGACGGTCCCGTACGCTCCGACACGACCGACCGCTCCACCGCCCGCACCTGTTGCCCGGCCGTCGGCTCCTCCGCCACCGTCCTACCCGCCGGCCGTGCCGCCGCCCGCCCCAAACGAACCCTCGTCAGCGCCGCCGCGCGGCAGACTGCGCGGCGCCCTGCGACGCCTCCTCGGCGGCCAGTAGCTCCGGGCCGCTGCCTCACAGGGGCGGGGCGACGGCATCCAGGAGCCTGCGGACGGCTGACTGTGCAGTCCCAGCTCATCCTTGACGCTGTTGGTGCGGGACTTCCTTGACGGTCACGGGAGATTCTTGATGGTCCGAGCACATCCCTGACGGACGGTGTTCGTTGTACGGGCATGGGTGAGATCGCCGAGCCTGCCGAGGCCGCTGAGGAGGACTGGACGGTCGAGCACCGCTTCCGGGCCGTGGTGGAGGTGCTGGACGGTTCGCCGGTGGCCGAGGTCGCCCGTCGGTACGGCACGTCACGGCAGTCCCTGCACACCTGGCTGCGGCGCTTCCGCGAGGGTGGACGAGACGGCTTGAGGGACCGGTCCCGTCGGCCGCACAGCTCACCGTCCCGGGTACCGGTCGACATCGAGCTGGCCATCTGTCAGCTGCGGCAGAGCTATCCGAAGTGGGGTGCCCGCCGGATCGCCCATGAACTCGCTGTCCGCGGCGTCGCGGACGCGCCGGGCCGGTCGGCGGTACACCGCGTCCTGGTCCGCAATGGGCTGGTCAACCACCAGGTCCAGGTCCACCGCCGCGTCTACAAGCGGTGGCAGCGGGACGCGCCGATGCAGCTGTGGCAGATGGACCTGATGAGTGGGGTGTTCCTTGCCGACGGGAGGGAGTGCAAGCTCCTGACCGGGATCGACGACTGCTCTCGGTTCATCGTGATCGCTGCAGTGCTGGTGCAGCCGACCGGGCGGGCCGTGTGTCAGGCGTTCATCGAGGCGATGCGCCGCTACGGGGTCCCCTCGGAGATGCTGACGGACAATGGCAAGCAGTTCACCGGCCGCTACTCCAAGCCCCTTCCCACCGAGGTCATGTTCGAGCGCGTCTGCCGCGAGAACGGCATCAACCAGCGGCTGACCAAGCCGAGGTCACCGACAACGACCGGGAAAATCGAACGGTTCCACAAGACCCTGCGCCGTGAGATGCT
The DNA here is from genome assembly GCF_051386535.1 of Streptomyces sp. URMC 127. NCBI lineage: Bacteria > Bacillati > Actinomycetota > Actinomycetes > Kitasatosporales > Streptomycetaceae > Streptomyces > Streptomyces sp. URMC 127. The sequence continues at coordinate 9,783 of NZ_JBPQTW010000085.1, read as the reverse complement.
CGATCACTCCGGGCCCTTCCCCGACCCGGTCGCGGCGCAGACCGCGATCGACGCGTGGGTCCATGGTTACAACCACACCCGGCCCCACCAGTCGCTGGAGATGGCCACTCCGGCCCAGGTCTTCCGCCCGCACACGCTCTCCGCTGGCACGCTGGAGACCACGCAAGCTCCGGCGGCCGGGCCGAGGCCGTCCGAGCCGATGCGACTGCCGGTGCTCCCGCCGCCGAGGTCGTCCGAGGACAACATCCCACTCCAGGCGGTGGAGTTCGAGGCGGTGATCAGCCCCGGTCGGCACGTGATGCTGCCGCAGGCACGGAGCGTGAAGTTCAGCCCGACCCTGGTCGGCCGGACTGTCACCGTCTGGGTCAGCCACCGCACTGTCCACGTGATCCTCGACGGACAGCTGATCAGGACTCGTTCGATGATCTTCACCGACGCTGACCTGCAAGGGCTGATCATGCGGGGCGGACGGCCCGGCGGACCCGAACCCCAGGGCGGCGTCAGCGCGGACAAACCCCTGGCGCCCGCGACCGTTGTCGAAGTCGATCGCAAGGCCACCAAGGACGGCGTGGTCTCGCTCGGGCAAACGCCCGTCGCCCTTGGCACCGAGCTGATCGGCAAGCACGTCACCCTGCGTTTCGACGGCAGCCTGATGTATGTGATCCATGCCGGACTCCTGGTCAAGACCCTCGCCGCCCCGATCCCGCACCAGCGCCGCGCGAAACTCACCGGAGCCCGGGTCGCCACTACACCGCTGCCGCCGCCCCCTTCGCAGCCGCGGCGGGCCGTCCGGCGCGTCGGAGCCGATGGCACCTTCGTCGTCGCCCGGCACAAGCTCCGCCCCGGCATCGCGCACGCCGGCAAGACCGTCACCGTGGTTATCGAGGAGACCTGCTTCCGCGTCCTCGACGGCGAGGTCGAGATCTCCACCCACCCTCTCAAGGACGGCCCCGTCACCCGCTACATCGCCGATCCCCGCTAACCGTCAACCATCACCTGGGACCGCCAAGCATCACGAGAGACACCGTCAAGCAAGTCCCAGGACCGAGCTGTCAAGAATCTCCCCGGACCGCACATACGGGGAGATCAAAAAGGCCACTGACAGACGGCGAGCACCACGTCCTCCGGGAGAGGAAATTCCCTCTCCAGCACGGCGGCTGCCGGGACGAGGACGTCGGCGAGGCGGCCGGGCGGTGCCTCGCGCAGGCCGGACCGGAGCCAGGCCGCCGAGGTCTGGGCGCGAGCGAGGTCCTCGGCGAACGCGCGCTCGGCAGGAGTCGGCTCCCAGGCGCGGGCCGTGTACTGCGCGAGCAGCGCGGTCACGTCAGCAGTCGTCACGCCCAAGCCAACGACCGGGTCGAGCGCAGGGAACGGCCGCGTTCGGGTTGCCCGGGTCAGGTGCGGAAGCGGGACAGCCAGCCGCCGGACTTCTGCGCGCCCTGCTCCGCCTCCGCTTCCTGGCACCGCCGCTCGTGCTCCTGGCGCTCGCGCTCGTCGGCTTCGGCCTCCTTCTCGGCCACGAAGGTCCGGCTCTGGCATGCGTCGCACAGGTGCGGGTGGGATGCGCGGGGCTGGCTCCAGCCCCGGGAGTCGACCGCCTTCCACCGCTCGTCGGTGAACTTCTGCCCGCAGTCCGCACACACGGGACGCCGGGCCTCCCGCTCCGCAGCCTCCTTCTCCGCGCGACGCCGTTCCTCCGCCCGGGCGGCATCCCGGCGTCGGGCGAGGGCGGCGTCCCGGCGGGGGTTGCCGATCGCCTCCAGCAGCGGCTGACGACCCTCGCGGCCGAAGCGCCAGAACGCGGGCCCGGCCGGACCGTGCTCGCGCAGCCACTCCAGCGTGGTCGCCACGACCGGGATGCGGCCGTCGTAGGAGTGGAAGCCGTCCCCTCGGTACAGGGCGCCTTGCCAGTGCTGGCGGGTGAGTGCGGCGACCTTCTTCATCTGGCCGGTGGCGGGGCGCGGGCCGACCTGGTGGAAGACGAGCAGGACCGGCGGGTGCACACGCTCGTACGGCTCCGACTCAGGTGCGGACCAGCGGGTACGCCACAGCGGCTTCTTGATGCCGTCGGTGTCCGTCTCCTTCCGCCGGAAGAACCGGGCGTACTTGTCGAACTTCCCGGCGATGAGGGCAGCGTCCTCGAAGCAGTTGTCAGCCTCGATGAACAGCAGCGGCACCCCGGCCTCCGGAGCGGTCAGGACGATGTCGGCCCGGGCACTGCCCAGGCCGGGGTTCTTCCAGGTGCCCTTCGCCGGGAGCGCGACCTCAGTGGCGTAGGAGGCGATGGTGCCGACACCGTCCGGGGCGTCGACAGCGACCCGGGCGGCGGCGACCGCTTCGGCCGGCTCCCCCGCAACCAGGGAAAGGTCAGGCTTGGGGCGGATCAACGCGATGACCGTCTCGTTCACCGTCATCGGGTGGGAGGCCCCGGAGCGGCCCGCGCCCTTGGGTATGCCACCCATCTCTTCCGGCGCACGGTCCAACTCGACCGCGGCGGCGGCCAGCCCGGCCGGAGTGAGGATGCGGACCTCCTCCCCGTCCCGGGTGCGGCCGCCGCCCAGGACCAGACCGTGCCGTCGCAGGTCGTTCGCCGCGCCGCGGTGGGAGGCGGTGCGCGCTTCCTTCCGCTTGGCCGCCGTCGGCTTGAGGGTGTGCCGGTAGGTCAGGTGCGGAGAGGACAGCCGCTGGATCTGATCGGCGGTGCCAACCTTCAGCACCCCGAGCACACGCAGCACATCGGCCCGCAGGTCGTTCGACGACCCCGCCGGGTTCGCCTTGCGCTGGCCCGCCATCAGCCCCGCCCTCCCGACGCCCGCAGCCGACCCGCGGCCGGGCACCAACCCCCAGCCGTGTACGGCGCCGGGGCCCCGGACCCGATGATCTCCTCCTCCACTGACATTCCCTTCAGGTTCAGGGGCAGAGAAGAGGGTTGTGACGATCCGGCGCAGCCCCGGAAAGCCGTGCTGAGCTGGGTAAATGCGGGCTGGGTGGGTGCCGGGGGCGGAAGTGTGATCGGCAGTGGGAACGCAAGCGCCAGCGGCAGGGGCCCACCAGGGCCTGCCCAGCACGGGGCGCGGTGCGCGCGGCCAGCCCGGACAGCGACGGCGCGACGGCCGGCGGGGCTCCCGGATCGCGGACGGGCGCGCCCGAGGGAAGGGGCGGGTCGGTCGGGTGCGGGCACGGTGTCCTCGCTTCCTCCGGCACGAGGGCCGGGGTGGGTGGCTATTCGTCCGTCCCGCGCGCACCTGTCGCGTGTGGGAACGGGCGCCACCCTGCGGGATCACCCCTTGACCATGGTCTGTTCACCTCCGCTGGCGCTGTCCGTTTCGCCCCTTGACCACCCCTTGCACCACCGATTCGTCCGTGGCCGACGCCACACTGCCCGTTGAGCAGTCAGCGGGCCGGACGGGTGCTGGACGGGGAGGAGCCGAGCCGCCAGTCGGAGGGCTTGCGGGAGCGGAACGTCTCCCCGCTCTCGATCGTCGCCTTGTTCCGCGCGAACTCCCGCTCGGCCGCCGACATCTTCCTCTGAGCGCACGCCACGTGGCCCCAGCCCTCGGACACCTTCGTGATGACGGCGCCCTTGTCGTAGTCCTTGACGCAAACGGGGCAGGTTCCCGCGTAGGCGGCCCGGACCGCGCCGCGCGGCAGCGGCACCGCCTTCTTCGCCCCGGTCTTTGCCCTGGTCTTCTTCCCGGCCGGCTTCCCGCCGCCGGTCTTCTTCTTCGCCGCCCGTGACCGCTGGACCGTCTCGCGCTGCGCCTTGCCGGGCCACTTCTTCTTCGGCTGCTGGCCACCAGCCGCCTTGGCGCCCCCATGCCCCCGGGTCTGTCCCACGGGCGGGAATGTAGGGCCGCCGTCCGGTGATGGTGCGCGTGCCACACGCACCATCACCCGAATCCCGGTGGCGCCTCGGTGCGCATCGTGGCGCGCACCGAGGCGATGCGCCGTGCACGATGCACTGCACTCCCCCACCGGCGGTGCGCACCGGGTGCGGCGCACTCCCGGGCCTGATGCTGCACGATGCCGCGCACTCCCTCCCGGCGGTGCACATCACGGTGCGCGGGGTGCGCACTGCATCGCGCACCAGATGACGGTGCGTTACCGCGTGTGGGCCGAGAGCGGGAGGGAGAACTCTCCCCTCAGTGCACCGCATCGCACACACATAGTCGAACAATTCGGACTCTAGCGAGCGTGGTCAAGGGGCTTCGCGCTCCCTAGCGACCCTGGTCAAGGGGTGCGCGCCGGGTGTAACGCACTCTGGTCAAGGGGTGCGGACTGGCCGCACCGACCCGTGCATCGTCACTCTGCGTGCGCGCATCCCGGAGTGGTGCGCATCGTGGTGCGCACTGGTGCGGTGGTGCGGAGTGCGCCGCATCGCCGGTGCGCACCGGGTGCGCGGGGTACGGGCAGGGTGCCGGCATCAGCCGGTGCGGTGTTCGGTGCGCACCGCGCTGTCCAGCCGCACCGTGCTGCACGCCATGATGGTGATCACCGCCCGCCAGGGGCGGTGCGGATGAGACCGGGGTGGTGAGGGAGCTGGCCTCCGAGAAGAAACCGAGACTGGAGCAGCACGCCGAGGCGGTGGTGCTCGCCGCATGCGCCCTGGTCGATGCGGCGGTGCCGGACGGCTGGAGCCCGGGTGCGGTGGAGGACGTGGCAACGGCTCTGGAGGTCCTGACTGGGGCCTTGGCCCAGCGCGACCCGGAGAGCGCCGAGATCCTCGCCGTCGTCCCCACCGCCGTCGCCGCGCTGCGCGAGCGCACCGATCAACAGGCCCAGGCCCTCGACGCGCAAGCAGGACAAAGCCTGCCGGGAGCGACTACGGAGATACGGCGGGCCTTGGGCACGCACCGCGTTGCCGGGCGGGTCTACCAGCTCGGGGCCGCGCTCGTCACGGTCACCCTCGACGCCGCCGACGCCCAGGCCCTGGCCGTCCTGCTGGCCCAGCCCGGCCAACAGCGCCCCCAGGCCGCGGCGCCAGAAGCGCAGTGGGGCGCCGGGCCGGCGGCCACCGCGGCCGCCGCCCTCGGCGAAGCACTCACCGCGTACGGGCCGAGCACCTACGCCCGCACCCTGGACTCCGGACACATCACCGCCGGCATGAGCCCCGACGCCGCGCAGCGGGTAGCCGCCGCCCTGACGGCCAAGGAGCCGGGCCGGAAGACACGACGAAGAGGACTCGGCCACGGCTGGAAGGGCCTCGAGCCGGTCACTCGCCCTCGGTAGGCAGAGGAGTGCCGCACCCATCCGACGGCGCCCGACTGGTACCACGGCCAGTCCCTCGGCGGTAGCCTCCGTGAAGCCGCGACGGTGGGAGGGGCGTTGAAGTTCACGATCGACACCGAGACCGACTCCTATGAGGAAGCGATCCGGACGGTGCAGGCGGCCTATCACCGGTCCGGCGAAGCACTGCCCGCCGTACTGCAAGGTCCGTCAGGAGAATTCGAGCCGGTGGTGTGGAAAGCCCCCGGCTGGGAGAACTTGAACGGTGGCGCATGGACGGAATCGATGCTGCGGGCCTGGGTGATCTCGCTGCGGGACGTCGACTGCCTCAACTACGTGTGGCGCGTCTGCGCCGAGCCCGGCCCACCCGGCGTGCACACCCCAGTCCTCGCCGAGTACGTCACCTCCGGCCTCACCGGCAAGCAGGCGATAACAGAGATGACCCAGACCACCCGGCGCCTGAACCGTGCCGCCCGGGACTTCTGCGCCGCTGAGCCGTTCACCGTCAGGGAAGCCGCCCGGCGGCGCGTAGCCGACCCTGCCGTCGCCGCGATCGTCATGGACGAGCTCACCCGGCACCCCCTGTGGCCGCAGATGCGCCACCACGCCCACCCGCCCCAGCTGAACGGCGGATCAGCCGCACGCTGATCCGCGCTGGCGACGTACGCAGTGCAGGCCCTGCCGCCTCCTCGCCCCTGCCACCGTGCAGCCTTCAGCCGTACCCCTGCGCGATCGATATGTGACCCGGTTCTCACCTCTCTGGTACCTCTGCTGCGACGTGGCGGAGCCGGAAGAATCGGGCCGGGCCGTGCTGACAGAGAGGACATGAGTGGTGGCTGAGGAACGGGTCGACGTCGCTTACGCCTTGGTGATCGATGAGGCAGGCGAGCGAATTCTGCTGGTACGCAACCGGGACACGTGGAGCCTGCCTGGCGGGCGGCGAGAGGAGGGGGAAACCCTCGCCGAAGCCGCTGTTCGGGAGACCAAGGAGGAGACCACGGTCGTCGTCGAGACCGGCCCGGTCGTCCATGTCAGTGAACGAGTCGGCCCGGTGGTGCACGACGTCTTCACCGTCTTCCGTGCGTCGTTGCTGTCCGGGGAACCATCGGTCAATCCGGACGACGAGGACGTCTCGGAGGTCTCGTGGGTGCCCATCGAGGAGGCCAGCGCACTGATGCCGTGGTACCTCGATGGTGTGAGCGCCCTTTTGCTCTCGGGGGGAGCCGACTACAGCACCGCCCGCGGGTAGCAGGGCTCTGCAAGCCCTACAGCGGTCGTGCGGGTGCGGTGGGCAGCGGCATGTCCGCCGTGCCGCCGTCCAGGGCGCGGGCACAGGTACGGGCCGCACGACGTAAGGCGTCTTCGGTCAGCATGAGGTGCTCACCGGTGTGGGCCGCGGTGGGGTAGAAGATCCCCCGCACGAGGGCGCCGGCCTGGATGGCCTCGGCGAGGAAGAGCGTCTTGAGTTGGGGATCGCTGACCTTGCTGTTGCCTATGGTCCCGATGTTCATGAAGCAGTCGTAGCCGGTCAGCCGGATGTGCGTGTCGATGTCCGCCTCGGCGAGGACGGCGTCGACGATGCGGCGAAGTTCAGCGCCGGTGGCGTGCGCGCGGGCGATGGCGTTGGTGGCTGCGATCTCCGTGACGGTGGCGACCATGGCGGCCAGGCCGGCGCCGTCGCTTCCGTGGGTGGTCGAGAGCAGGAGCAGCGGGGGGCGGCCGGGAAGCGGCCGGGCATGGTCGCCGAGTTCCATCAGCGCGCGGTTTCCGGTGAGCGCGGAGACGGGCAGGCCGCCACCGATGCTCTTCCCCCAGCAGGTCAGGTCCGGGCCCACGCCGGTCAGGATGCGCGCCCCGTTCAGGTGGTACTTCAGCCCAGTGACGGTCTCGTCGAAGACCAGCACCGTGCCGTGCCGGGTGCACAGTTCCCGGAGCCGGGCGAAGAAGGCTGGGCAGGGCGGGGTGAAGCGGATCGGCTCGAGGATGACTGCGGCCAGGTCCTGGCCGTGCTCGGCGAAGAGGCGCTCGACGGCAGGGGTGTCGTTGTACGGGAAGTCCAGGGTGCGGGCGGCGGGTTCGGGGTGGGTGCCGCCGCGGGCGGCGGTGGTGCCGATGAACCAGTCGCCGGTGGAGAAGAAGGGGTGCTCGGCGCACTTGGCCACCAGACGTCGCCCGGTGGCGTAGCGGGCGAGTTTGAGGGCGGCGTCGACGGTGTCGGAGCCGTTCTTGGCGAATTTGACCATGTCGTCGCCGGTGGCGACGAGGCTGAGGAAGGTCTCGGCCGCTTCCAGCTCGGTGGTGGTGGGCAGCTGGAAGGCGGTGCCGCGTTGGAGGGCGCGGGTGACCGCTTCGGTGATGGCGGGGTGGGCGTGGCCGAGCGGGCAGCAGGTGAGGCCGGCGAACCAGTCGGTGTAGCGGTGGCCGTCGGCGTCCCAGACCCAGGCGCCCTGGCCGCGGGCAAGGAGGGGCGGTGCGGTGGAGGGCCATTGGTCGGCGGCCTTGCTGTAGGTGTGCGCGCCGGCGGGGACGAGTTGGCGCAGGCGTTCGGCGGCCGCGCGTCCTTGAGGGTGCAGCTCGGGCATGGCAGAGATCCCTTCCGCGGGTCAGGTGAGTTTCAGGGAGAGGCCGCCGTCCACGGTGATGATCTGCCCGGTCAGGTAGGCGGCGTCGAGGCTGAGGAGGTAGGCAGTGGTGGCGGCGATGTCGCCGGGGATGGCGAGGCGGCCCAGCGGGATGCGCTCGCGCAGCATGCCGCGGGGGAGGGAGGGGCCGGCGAGGGACCGTTCGGTCTCGACCGCGCCGGGTGCGACGGCGTTGATCCGTACGTGGGGCGCGTACGCGGCGGCCAGGGAGCGGGTCAGCATGGATAGGGCGGCCTTGGAGGCTTCGTAGGCGGCGGAGTCCGGGCCGGTGAAGGTGGCGGCGATCGAGGAGATGGTGACGGCCGCGCGGAACGTGGGGTGTGCGGCGGCGGCTCGCAGGAGCAGGAATGGAGCGGTGACGTTGGCGTGGAGCACGGCGTCGAAGTGCTCGGCGGTCAGGTCGCCGAGTGCGGTGGCGTCGATGACGGCCGCGCAGTGCACGACGGCATCCAGGCGCCCATACCGCCCGACGGCCTGGGAAGCCAGCCGGGTCATGCTGTCGGCGTCGGACAGGTCGGCCCGGGTGAAGGCCAGGCGGTGGTGCTGGGGGTCCAGGCGGGTGGTGAGGGCTTCGGCGCGCTCGGGGTGCTGGTGGTAGGTGGCCAGGATGCGGTGGCCGTCGGCGTGGAGACGGTGGACGACGGCGGCGCCGATGCCGCTGCTGCCGCCGGTCACCAGGGTGACCGGCGACTCCTGCAGTTCGGTCACGGCCGGTCTCCCGCGAGGTGGTGCCGGTCCATCCAGCCGGCCAGGAGCGTGCGGAAGCCGTCCAGCATGCTCTCGTCGGGCCAGGCCGCGCCGAAGTAGGGGAAGCCGGCGAGGTATTCGATGCCCTGGTAGGCGGTCAGCCGCTCGTCGAAGTCTTCCGGCAGTGGGCTGTCGGCGGTGTAGCCGTCCATGAAGGGCGCGCGCAGCTGGGGGTGCTTGTCGAAGACCCACATGCCGAGCTTGACGAAGTCCCAGACGGGGTCATAGTAGGCGGCGGATTCCCAGTCCAGGAGGCCGACCGGCTCCTGGTGGCCGGTGAGCTGGAGGGTGTTGGGCAGGTAGAGGTCCCGGTGAGTGAGGCGCGGTTCGATGCCGTCGGGCAGGTTGTCGATCAGCTCGGCGATGCGGTCGGTGACCGCGTGCAGGGCAGGGGCGGGCAGGACGGATGCCTTCTCATTGGCGGTGAGCACGCGGTGCAGGCGCGCGTGGCAGGCGGCGGCCCAGGTGGCGTAAGTGACGGTGCCGGCGCAGTCTTCGGCGAAGCGTGGTCCGGGGATGCGGTGCAGGGCCGCGACGGCGGCGCCAAGGTCGTGGCCGAAGCGGTGGACGCCTTCATGACTGAGGCGGGGCAGGGTGACCTCGCCGTCCCTGCCGTCCAGCCAGCTCTGGATGTAGGCGGGGCGCTGGAGGGCTCCTCCATGGTCGCTGATGGCGATCACCTGGGGGGTGGCGAGGCGGACGGCGGCGTGCTGCTGGGCGGCGACTTGCCGGTAGAGGTCGGCGAGGTGGGGGCGGCGGATGCCGGTCTTGATCAGGTACCGGCCGGAGGGGGCGCGGACGGTCCAGGACATGTGGCCCCATCCCTTGCGCAGGCGCGCGATGCGCAGGACGGGCTCGTCGGTGAGCTGGGAGAAGGCGATGCGGGCCAGCTCGATGGGCGGGTGGTGGGTGGCGAAGGTCGGCATGCTCACTGGAGTCCTCCGGGATGTGCGGCCAGGTGGGCCAGCAGGTCGGCGGAGCGGGGCAGGGCGTGCAGAGGCTGCGCGAGGTGCCAGGTGGGGACCGCGCGGGCGAGCCGGGCCAGATGGGCGCGACGGGCTCGGGGAGCGGGAAGGTGAGGGGTCAGCCAGGTCTCGTAGGGGTCGGCGTCCTCGGCGTGGGCGGTCAGGGCCTCGGCGGCTTCGGCGGGTGGGAGGCGGTTGAGGTT
>NZ_JBPQTW010000084.1:0-27318 GCF_051386535.1 Streptomyces sp. URMC 127 | reverse complement strand
GTCTCCTTCGCCGAGCGGCTGAGCCCCGCCCGGCTGCGGGCGGCCCGGGCCGAGCGGCAGGAGCGGGAGCGGGCCCGGCAGCGGCTGGCCGACCGCTTCCGGGCCGTCCGCGACGGCATGGTCGTCATCGGCTCGCCGTGGGCTGCGGCCTGGCTGGAGCCGGTCGAGCGGTCCCACCTGCGGGCCGTCGGGCAGTACCACGAGTCCTTCCACCAGGCGCGCACCTCCGAGAACCTCCAGCTGATCCTGCGTCACTACCCCGCGCTGGAGAAGGCGCTGTTCCTCAGCGAGGCGGACGCCGCCGAGTTCCGGCGCCGCCGCCTGCCCAACGCCGGCGTGCTGCCCAACCCGCTGCCCTTCGCTCCCGCCGGGCGGGCCCCCCTGGACACCCGGCGCGTCGGCGCGGTAGGCCGGCTGGAGGCCGTCAAACGCCTGGACCGGCTGCTGGACGCCTTCGCCGAAGCGAGCGCCGGGCGGCCCGGCTGGGAGCTGCACCTCTTCGGCGACGGGCCGCTGGAGCCGGAGCTGCGCGCCCGGGCCGAGCGGCTGGGCATCGCCGGCCGCGTCCGCTTCCGCGGCAGCGTGCGGGACATGGCGGCGGCGTACGCCGAGCTGTCCGTCCTCGCCCTCACCAGCGAGCGCGAGGGCCGCCCGATGGCTCTCGCCGAGGCGTCCGCCGCGGGGGTGCCGTGCGTGAGCTTCGACCTGTCGGGCGGTGTGCGCGAGCTGGTCCGGCACGGGCGCACGGGCACGCTCGTGCCTCCCGGCGAGGTGGGCGCCTTCGCTGCGGCGCTCGGGGAGCTCATGGAGGACGGGGCGCTCCGTGAGCGGTACGGGGGCGCTGCGCGGGCGCATGTTGCGCCGTTGCGGCTGGATGCGGTGCTGGATCGGTGGGAGGCGTTGTTCGACGAGATCGATCGCTGACTGTTTCGCCCACTGGGGGGAGTTATGAGCATGGAGTGCGGCTGCGGGTCGAGTGTGGTTGCTCGCGCAGTTCCCCGCGCCCCTTTCAGGGCGCTGAGCCGGCTGCCGCGCATGCGGTCGGGCGGCTGCAGGCTGTGCGTGGCTGATCGCGCAGTTCCCCGCGCCCCTGGCGGGGCGGGGTGGCTAGGTCCGTCTTGCCACCGCCCAGGCTCCCCGGGCGCCTGCGGCCAGGCGGAGGGCCAGGGAGCCGTTCGCGGTGGCGTAGGGGCGGGCGAGCAGGAGGCCGTGGCGCAGGCTCGGCAGCGCCGCGCGGTGCAGGCCGCGCCCCACGGCGCGCACGGTCGTGCGGAAGGCCCCGCCCGCGCACTGCACCCGCACGCGCACGTCCCACGTCCGCGACGGGCCGGCGCCGTCGCTCCGGTCGCGGGCCGCGAGCACGGACAGCGGCAGGACGACGCGCGCGGTCCACGCCGTGCCCTCGTCCGTCAGCGGCACGGCCCGCCGCAGCACGGGCCCGCCCTCGCGGTGCCGCAGCTCGACCTCCGCGGCCTCCGGCCGGATCGTGGCCAGGCGCCCGTAGAGGTCGTGGACGCGCAGGCGCAGCCGGGCGCGGGCCCGGGCCGTCAGGCGCAGTTCGGCGTCCACGGTCACCGGCAGGTGGTGCGGCGGCACGGCCCCCGGCCCGAGGACGCCGTCCAGGGCCGCCCGGGGCAGGTCCGCCGACCAGACGGGCGCGGCGGCCGCGTCCTGCGCGTACGGCGGCAGGAGCCGGGCCGGGCGGGCGGCGAGCTGGGCCAGCCGCTCCAGGTCGCGGGGGGCGTCCGCGGCCAGCACGACGCGGGCGATCCAGCGGGCCGGCGGCCGGGCGGCGCTCAGCTCGGCCTCGTCGAAGTCGGCGAGGTAGCCGCGGGTGACGCGCCACCAGGCGTGCCGGTAGCCCGCGCTGCGGGCGGGCAGCTCGCGGACGTACATCCGCAGATCGTGGTCGAGGAACTTCACCCGTGCGGCGCGGGCCAGCGGCTTGCTGCCCGCGTCGAGGAAGACCTCCACGCTGCGCCGGTGCGCGGTCACGCGCGCCTGCCAGTTGGCGATGCGCTCGCGGTCCAGGGAGATCGAGGGCGCTGTGGCGTCGCGCCGCACGTGCCAGACGTAGACGGTGTCGGGCACCGTCGCCACGCGCGGCGCGGCCGCCATCACCCGGGCGGTGAAGACGAAGTCCTCGTAGATGAAGCGTCCTTCGGGGAAGGCGATGCCGTGCTCGGTGAGGAAGTCCCGCGCGTAGAGCTTGTTGACGCACAGGGTGTCGCGCAGGAGCGCCGGGCGGGCCTCGGGCCCGGCGTAGACGGCGGGCTGCCGGTAGAGGGCGGGCTGCCAGCCGGTGTCGCGCCGCTGCGGCAGCTCGCGGCGCACGCACAGGCCGGCCGCCACGGGGGCGCGGTGGCGCAGGGCCGCGCCGAGGAGAGCGGCGGCGGCGCCCTCGGGCAGCGTGTCGTCGCTGTCGAGGAACATGACGTACGGCGCGGTGGCGGCGCGCACGCCGTCGTTGCGGGGCGTGCCGCAGCCGCCGCTGTTGGCCGCGCGGTGGACGACGCGCAGGCGCGGGTCGGTGTCGGCCAGCTCGTCGAGGATCGCGGCGGTGCCGTCGGTGGAGGCGTCGTCGACGGCGATGACCTCGGCGACGACCGGCCCCTGGGCGAGTGCGGAGCGGACGGCGTCGCGGATGTGCGCGGCGTCGTTGAACCCGATGACGATGACGCCGACCTGCGCGGCGGGCAGGGTTCCGCTCTCGTTCACTGTCACGAAAGACAGTTTTACCGATGAATAGGTATAAAGCGGGTCATTGGGAAGCCCGGGTGTGCCCGAGTGTCCGGACCGGCCGGCGGTCAGGAGCCGGTCGGCCCGTCAGGACCGGGGAGGGGAGCGAGCGATGGGGCTGACAGAGCTGGAGCCGCCCGGCACCGCCACACCGGAGGAGGCCGCGCAGCCGCCTCCGGCCCGCGCCCGCCCCACGCCCGGCGCCGTCCTCGCCGTGGCCCTCCCCGCCGCCGTCATGCTCCTCCTCGGGCTGTGGGGGCTGGACCGGGGCACGATGTGGCGGGACGAGAGCGCCACGTTCCAGGTGGCTCGCCGGTCCCTGCCCGAGATGTGGCACGTGCTCGGCACGATCGACGCCGTCCACGGCCTGTACTACCTGCTGATGCACGCCGTCCTCGCCGTGCGCCCCGACGAGATCGCGCTGCGGCTGCCGTCCGTCGCCGCGTCCGCCGCCACCGCCGCGCTCACCGGCGCCCTGGGCTGCCGGCTCGCCCGGCCCCGCACCGGCCTGTGGGCCGGGCTCCTCTACGCCGTCACCCCCTTCGCCGGCCACTACGCCCAGGAGGGCCGCTCGTACGCCCTCGTCGCGGCGGGCGCCGCGCTCGGCACCTGGCTGCTGGTCCGCGCCGCCGCCCACGGCTCGTACGGGCGGTGGGCCGCCTACGGCGCGGTCATGGCCGGCACGGCGCTCCTGCACGAGTTCGCGGTCCTGCTCCTCGCCGCGCACGCCGTCACGCTGCTGCTCTCCCGGGTGCCGTGGCGGACCTGGCGGCGCTGGGGATGCGCCGCGGGCGGCACGTGTCTGCTGCTGATACCCCTGGTGATCGTCTCCCGGGGGCAGAGCGCGCAGGTCTCCTGGATCCGCACGCCGGGGCCTGCCGAGGCGGAAGCGCTGCTGAAGGCGTTCGCTGGTCCGGAGCAGCCCGTCCTCGGGGCGGTGCTCGTCCTGGCCGCGGTCGCCGTCCTCGCCTCCGCGCGCGGGAGGCGGGCGCCGCGCCGCGGCGGGCCCCTCGGCCTCACCGCGGTCGCCCTGCCCTGGGCGCTCGTCCCGCCCGTGCTGCTCTACGCCGCCGCCCAGTACCAGCCGCTGTTCCTCGACCGCTACCTGCTGTTCTGCCTGCCCGGCGTGCCCCTGCTCGCCGCGGCCGGAGCGGACCGGGTCCTGGGCCTCGTGCCGTGGCGGCGCACGGTGACGGCGCTCGGCGCCGCGGCCGTGCTGGCCGCCTTCGCCGTGCAGCTGCCGCTGCACGAGCGCGAGCGCCTGCCCACCAGCCGCGGCGACGCGCTGGCCCCGGTCGCGGCGGCCGCCGGCCGGCTGGCGAGGCCGGGGGAGGCGGTGCTGTTCCTGCCGCAGTACGAGCGGCGCGTGGCCCTCGCCTATCCCCGGGAGTTCACCGGTCTGCACGACCTCACCCTCAAGAGGTCACCGGCCGCCTCCGGCACGCTCTTCGGCGAGGAGGTCGCCGCCGCCGCGCTGCGCGACCGGCTGGCCCGGCTGCCGCCCGGAAGCCGGGTGTGGGTGATAGGCGACACCGGCACCGTCGGCACGCGGTGGTTCCGGGCCCGGCGGGCCGAGTCCGCGAAGACCGCCGCGCTGGAGGCGTTCTGCCGGGAGGAGCGGCAGGCGGCGGTCTTCGTCCGGGGCGGATCGGTGCAGTTGTACGTACGCCGGTAGGGCGGCGGCACGCCGCTGCCCGGCGAGCCGTCCGCTACTTCACCGCCCCCGCCATCACCCCGCTCACGAACTGCCGCTGGAAGGCGAAGAACACCGCGAGCGGCACGGCCATCGACAGGAACGCGCCCGAGGCGAGGATGTCGATGTTGTCGCCGAACTGCCGCACCTGCTGCTGCAGGGCGACCGTGACCGGTGGGTGCCCGCTGTCCGCGAAGATCAGCGCGATCAGCATGTCGTTCCACACCCACAGGAACTGGAAGATCCCCAGCGAGGCGATCGCCGGACCGCCCAGCGGCAGCACCACCCGCAGGAAGAGCCGCACTTCGCCCGCCCCGTCCAGCCGGGCGGCCTCCAGCAGCTCGCGGGGGATCTCCGCGAAGAAGTTCCGCAGCAGGAAGACCGCGAAGGGCAGGCCGAAGGCCGTGTGGAAGAGCACCACGCCGGGCGTGCTCTCGAAGATGCCGAGCGTGTTGAAGAGCTTGGCCACCGGGATCAGCGCCACCTGCACCGGCACCACCAGCAGCCCCACCACCGCCATGAACCACCAGTCGCGGCCCGGGAAGTCCAGCCACGCGAAGGCGTAGCCGGCCATGGCGCCGACGAGGATCACCAGCACCGTCGCCGGCACGGTGATCAGGGCCGTGGTGCCCAGGGACTCCATCACCGTGTCGTTGTGGAAGAGCTTGCTGTAGCTGTCGGTGGTCAGCTGGGCGGGATGGGCAAAGACCTGCCACCAGCCCGACGCCGCGATGTCCCGCTTGTCCCGCAGCGAGGACAGCAGGAGCCCCACCGTCGGCGTCAGCCAGAACAGCCCGACGGCGACGAGGAAGAACCGCACCGCCCCGCCGCCCAGCCGCGAGGCGATCCGCGCGGGAAGCGACTGCCTGGCCCGTACGGCCGTGTCCAGCGTGGTCATCCCTGCCGCCCCCTCGTGGTCGTCGCAGCCGCCCCCGTCATGACGGCCGCCCCCGTCACGGGAGCTGCTCCCGTCACGGCAGCCGCCCCCGTCACCGCTGCCGCTCCCTTCGGATCCGCCGGAGATTGACGTACATCACCGGCAGGACGAGCACCAGCAGGAAGACCGCGATCGCACTGCCCACGCCCTGGTTGACGTCCGTGCCGAAGGACGACTGGTACAGCTGCAGCGCCAGCACGTTCGCCTTGTCCAGGCTCGCCCCCGGCGCGATGATGTAGACGAGGTCGAAGATCTTCAGCACGTTGATCATCAGCGTGACCAGGACGACGGCGAGCACCGGCGCCAGCAGCGGCACCGTCACCCGGCGGAAGACCTGCCACTCGTTCGCGCCGTCGACCCGCGCCGCCTCCAGCAGCTCCCGTGGCACGCTCGCGAGCCCCGCCGCGATCAGCACCATCGCGAAGCCCGCCCACATCCAGATGTACGCGCCGATGATGGCGGGGGTGACGAGCGAGGGGCCCAGCCAGTCGACGCCGTTGTAGGGCGCGGCGAAGTTCGAGGCGGGCAGGCGCAGTTGGGCGCCGTCCGCCGCGCCGGGCAGGGTGAAGGTGCCGTCGGCGGCCGAGGTGGCCGAGGCGACGGTCCGGCCGTCCTTGACCGCCTCCACGGTCACGCCCTCCAGGGCCTTCTCACCCGGGTCGATCTTCCCGGGCGTGCCACCGCCGCCGCGCGTGAAGTCCCGCCAGACCGTTCCCGTGACCTTCCCGGCGACGTCCCGCGCCGGGACGGCCTCCTTGGCGCCCTTCATGTCCGCCGGCTTCGCCCCCACCAGTGGCAGCGCCGTCGCGCTGCCCGCCTTCACCACCGCCCTCGTCGTGAACGCGCCGTGGGCCTCCGACAGGAGCCCGTCGCCCCTGGGGTGCGCGCCGGGGAAGGGAGCGGGCGGCGAGAACGTGTCGTGGACGCCCACCCACACCGCGTTCGCGACGCCGCGGTCGGGGTTCTGCTCGTACACCAGCCGGAAGATGATGCCCGACGCCAGCATGGAGATCGCCATCGGCATGAAGACGACGAGCTTGAACGCCGTGCCCCAGCGGACCCGTTCGGTGAGCACCGCGAAGACCAGCCCGAGGGCGGTGGCCACCGACGGCGCCACGACCACCCAGATGACGTTGTTCTTCAGCGCCGTACGGATCCGGTCGTCCGTGAACACCTCGTGGTAGTTGTCCACGCCCACGAACCCGTTGCCGCTCGCGTCGAAGAGGCTGCGCCACACGGAGTAGCCGATGGGGTAGACGACGAGCGCGCCGAGCAGCGCCAGCGCGGGCAGCAGGAACACGGCGGCCACCCACAAACGCGTGCCCTGCAGGCTCCTGGTCCTGGTCTTCTGTGCGGAGGGGCGGAGCGGCCCGGGGGCCGCAGCGCCGCCCGCGGTTGCGGTCGACATCGTGCGGGCCTCCCGTCAGCTCTTGAACGCCTTGGCCGCGTCGGACTCCAGCCGCTGCTGGATGCCCGCCACGTCAGCGGGGTCCTTCAGGAAGTCCTGGAGGGCCTTCCACTCGCCCTGGCCCGGCTTGCCGCCGAACGAGGCGGGCGCCAGATCGGACATGTCGAAGCGGAAGTCGTCGCCCGCCGCCACCACGGCCCGCGCGATCGAGCGCAGCACGTCGTCGGGGTAGGCGGCGAGGTCCAGGTTCTTGTTCGCGGACAGGAAGCCGCCCTGCCCGGCCCACACCTGCGCCGCGTCGGGCGAGGCGAGGAAGGTGAGCAGGGCCTGCGCCGCCGGGCCGTCCTTCAGCGCCACCCCCACGTCGCCGCCGGTCACCACCGGCGGTTTCGCCCCCACCGCGGGGAACGGGAAGACCTTGGCCTCCTTGCCGATCCGCGCCCCGGCCCCGGCCACGTTGGCCGCCGCGAAGTCGCCCTCGAAGACCATGGCGGCCTTCGGCTCCTCCCCGCCGGTGAACGTCTGCGTGACCGAGGTGGGGAACTGCGTCTGCAGCGCCCCCTCGTTGCCGTCCGCCAGCAGGCCCTTCCCGCCGAAGAGCCGCCCGAGCGCCGTCAGGGCGTCCTTCACGGACGGGTCCGTCCACGGGATCCGGTGCTGCGCCAGCTGGTCGTACTTCTCGGGGCCCGCCTGGGAAAGGTAGACGTTCTCGAACCAGTCGGTGAGCGTCCAGCCGTCCGCCCCGCCCACCGAGACCGCCGGGATGCCGTAGTCGGCGACGAGCTGCGCGGTGCTCAGGAACTCCGGCCAGGTCTTCGGCTCCTTCGCCCCGGCCCCGTCGAAGACGCCGGTGTTGTACCAGACCAGGGACTTGTTGCTGACCTTGAAGTAGACGCCGTAGCGCTTGCCCCCGTACGAGCCGAGGTCCTGCCACCCCTTGGTGAAGTTCTTGCCCAGCTCGGCCGCGGCCTCGCCGCCCAGCGGCTTGAGCCAGCCCTTCTGCGCGAACTCGCGCAGCGCCCCGGGCTGCTGCAGCATCGCCACGTCCGGCGGGTCACCGCCCGCGATCTTCGAGCCGACGAACGCGGACATGTCGTCGCCGCTGGGCACGTAGGCCACCTCGGCGCCCGTCCGCCGGGAGAACTCCTGCAGGACCTTCGTGAAGCCCTTCTGCTCGGCGCCCGTCCAGACCGCCGTCACCTTCAGCTTCTGCCCGCCCAGCTTCGGGAGCGCCACCGTCTGCCGGATCGCGTCCGGCGCGCCCCGGCCCGGCGGCCCGCCGTCGTCCCCGCCGTCGCCGCACCCCGCGGCCGACAGGGCCAGGGCCCCGGCCGCGAGGAGCGCCAGCGCGCTGCGCGCCCCGCGCACCGAACGAAGCGATGTCCGCATAGCCGCCCCTCCCGTACGAGCTCCCCGCCGGCGGCCGCCGCACGTCGGCCCCGCATCCGCGCCCGCCTCCCGTGCGACAGTCCTACGCCCGCCCGGGATCCGCCGCAATACCGCCATCGGGCGCAATTCACCGATCGTGACCGGGCTGTGATGCGCCGTCACCTGCGCCGGGCGCGCGGACGCGGCGCGCGGGCCCGCCTCACAGCAGCGGTGGCGCGGCCTCCGCCCCGGCCGACTGCGCGGCGCGCTGCAGGGCGCTCGCGAGCAGCGCCAGGTCCGTCGGGCCGTTGCCCAGCTCGCGCACCGGGCGCCGGGCCGGCGGGTCGCCCATGCGCTGCCAGTCGATGGCCACGACCGTCGGGCGCAGCGTCGCCGTCCGCGGGATGCGGCCCGTCACCCGGCCCGCCTGGAACGGAGTCGTCGCGTCGTCGTCCGGCCGCATCAGCCGGCCGCGGCCCGGCGCCGGCTCGCCCGCGCCGCTCCCGTCGCCCGGCGTGCCGTCCGCCGACGGCGGGGCGATCTCCAGCGTCGCGCGCAGCCCGGCCCGCTCCACCGCCGCCGTGTCGGCCGTGCGGTCCGGGCGGCCGGACGCCGCCACCAGGTGCACGCCGAGCCGCTCGCCGTCCCGGGCCACGGCCTCCAGCGCCCGCACCACCGAACCGGCCGACGGCCGGCCCGTGCTGCCCAGGGCCGGGGCCACCAGCGCGTCGAAGTCGTCCACCAGCACCACCAGGCGCGGCAGCGCCGTCTGCGCCGTGAGCGAGGGTCCGTCCTTCTGCGTCCGCAGCTTGAGCGTCCCCGTCGGCACGGACTCCAGGTCGCCCGAGCCGTCCGCCGGGCGCCGGGGAGCGACCACCTGCGCGGCGGACGCCGCCGCGTGCTGCGTGTGCCAGGCCGTGAAGTCGAGCCTGCCCAGCAGCTCCGCGCGCCGCTTGAGCTCCGAGGTGAGCGCCTGGGCGAACTCCCGCATCCGCACCGGGTCCGCGGCCGCCAGATACGTCGACACGTGCGGCAGGTCCGTGCACAGCCGCAGCCCCTCGCCGCGCTCCGCGCCCGCGCCGTCCACCAGGACCAGCGAGAGCCGGTCGGGCCGGTCCGCCGCCGCCAGCGACGCGGCCAGCGAGCGCAGCAGCTCCGTCTTGCCGCTGCCCGCGCAGCCCTCCACCAGCAGGTGCGGGCCGTCCGCCGCCAGGTCCACGGCCAGCGGCCCGTGCGGGCCCGCGCCCAGCACCGCGACCGCCCGGCCGCCCGGCCGCGCGCCGCGGTCCGTGGCCGCCGCCCAGCGGGCCGTCAGGGACGCCGGAGTCGCCCGCGCCAGGCCCAGCTCGTCCAGCAGGCGCGCGCTGCGCGGCAGCGCCGCCGCCACGCGCGCGGCCGCCCCGCCCGCCACGCCGTCCGCCATCCGCAGCGGCGCCAGCGCCCGCGCGAACCGCTCGGCCCACGCGCGCGACACCCCGTCCACGGCCGCGATCACGGCCGGACCGGACGGCGCCTCGGCCTCGGCCGCGGCGTCGCTCTGCGCCGCGGCGTGCTGCACCGGGGCCCGGTGGATCACCTGCACCACCGTGGCCACGTCGCCGCTCAGCAGCGCCACCGCGCCGCAGTACGGGAACGCCGGGGCCGCCGCACGGGCCGCCGCCAGCGTCGCCGGCACCGGGGAGGCGGGCGTCGTCGCCGGCGCGTCCGCCAGGCACAGCAGGTGGATGCCCGCCGCCGGGCCGCCCACCGCCAGCCGGGACACCGTCTCCCGCAGCTCCGCCGAACCCGGATCGCCGTCCACGATCACCACCGTGTACGGCCCGGAGTGCCGCCCCGCCGCGGCCGCCACCGCCGCGGGGGCCGCCGCGGCCCAGTGCGGGCCCAGCGGGCCCTCGTCCAGGCGCCGCACCAGCTCCGCCGTGCGCGCCGCGGCCTGCTCCCGGTCGTAGGCGACCAGCAGCCGGCAGTCCTGCCCGCGCACCGGGCGCAGCTGCGGCAGCCAGCCCAGCCACGACCACTCCGCCAGGCGCTCCTCGACCGGGCGCGCCCGGTCCGCGCTGATCAGCACGAACTCCAGCGACGCCGGGGCGTGCAGCGCCGCCAGCTGCGCCAGCACGGAGCGGGCCAGCGCCGACAGGCGCGCCCGCGGGCCCGCGAGCCCCAGCGAACCGGTCTCGCGCAGCGCCACCGTCACCGGCACGGAGGGCAGCAGGGCGCCGCTCCCGGCCGAGTGCCGGTCCGCCGTGCCCAGCCGTACGGTCAGCAGATCGGGGTGGCCCTGCCCGCGCTCCCACAGCCGGGGGCCGGGGCCGAGCGCCGTGAGCAGCGTCTCGGCGGGGTCCGGCCAGCGCTCGCGCAGCGCGGCGGCCTCGGCGCGGGCCTGCTCCTCGGCGGCCGCGTCGTCCTCGGGGCCGCCCCACGCGTCACCGTCGGCGCCCCGGGCGCCGCCGCGGCCACCGGCGAGCCGCCGGGCCCACGCGCCTATGCCGCGTCCGCGGGCCCGCTTGCCGGCGTCGCCGGGACGGCCGGAATCGCCCGCGGGGGCGGAGTGAGGGATGCCGGCGGGTCTGTTGATGTCACCGGTGCCGTGACCGGTGTGACCGCCTTCCTGCGGGCCGGCCGTGGGGACGCCGCCGGGGTGCCCGTACCGGCCCTTTCCACCCGGGCCGCCGCCGGGGCCGCCCTCCGCGCTCCCCGCTCCGTACGGATCGCCGGGCCGCCCGGCACGGCCGGCAGTCTCGGCTCCGCTTGCCGTTCTGTACGGGTCCGCGCCGTCCCCCTGAAGCGGTCCGTGACCGGAGTGACCGTGCCCGGACACGCTCCCGCCGAAGCCGCCGGCCTGTCCCGTACGCCCCGCCGCGCTCGCGTCGTTCACCGCCCCGTACGGATCGGCACCGTAGTCCTGTGCGGACCGGGCGCCGCTGAGGCCGCCGGCCTGTCCCGTACGTCCCGCCGCGCCCGCGCCGCCGTCCTGCCCGGGAAGGGCTCCGGCTCCGCCGAAGCCGACGGCCCGGCCCGTACCTCCCGCCGGTCCCGTTCCGCTTGCCGTCCCGCGCGGGGGCGTGCTGCCGTCCTGGGCGGAGGCGCCCGCCCAGGACGGGCGGGCGGAGCCGGGAGCCGCGGCGCCGGACGGGCCCGGCTGGGCCGGGACCCGGACCGTCAGGCCGCCGGCGCTCGCGTCCCGCAGGGCGAAGCCGCGGCCGCCGTGCGTCACCGGGTCCTCGGAACCGGAGCCGGCCGGGGCCGCGCCGCGGCCGCCGGAGTCCGGGCCGGCCGCCGGGCCCGCCGCGCCCGTCACACCTGCCGGCGCGCCCAGCCACGCGCCGCGCACCGGCGGGGCGACCGCGCCCGCCGGGGACGCCCCCGGGACGCTGCCGCCCACGCGCAGGTGGCCCTCGCCGTCGGGCACGGCCGGCAGGACGCGCGGGGCGGGGCTTGCCGCGCTTGCTGTGCTTGCTGCGTTCCGGGCGTTCCCCGCGCTGTCCGCTGCCTCCGCTGGCTCCGCGGCGTGCAGGCTCAGCACCGACTCGCCCACCCGCAGCAGCTCCCCGGCGGGGAACCGCACCGGCTCCGCGCCGACCGGCTCGCCCGCGAGCACGGTCCCGTTCGTGGAGCCCAGGTCCCGCAGCGTGACCGTGCCGTCGTCGTGGAGGGCGACCGCGCAGTGCAGCCGGGAGACGTCGGGGTCGTCCAGCGGGATGCCGGCCGTCGCGGAGCGGCCCACGTGCACTTCGCCGCCGTGCAGCAGGTGCACGCCGCCCGCGTCCGGCCCGGAGACGACGTGGAGCCGCGCGGCGGCCTCCGGCACGCCGGACATCAGCACGCCGGCGTGCCGCTCGGGGTCGGCCGGGACGGACAGGGACAGGACGGCGCCGTCGACCAGCGGCGGCTCGCCGAGCGCGGTGCGCTGCGGGTCGAGCCGCTCGGCCCCGGCGTAGACGACGACGGCCCCCGTGCCGAGGTCGCAGCCGGCCGCCGCCGCGGCCGCCGCCAGGCCGCTGGCCACCCCGGCCAGGGCGGTCCCCGCGGGGGCGGTCACCAGCACGTCGCAGGCACAGGTCGCCGCGGGCACGGCGGGCGCAGTGGTGTGGTGGCCGCTGAGCGGCCCGAGGACGGTCAGCCTGATCTGCATCGCCGTCAACGGTCCCTTCTGCCCCGGTGCGTACAGGTCACCACGGCGCGCGGAACGTACCGGAAGCACCGGCCCCGCCCCTCCGCATCGTGCTGGCAGCATCCTCGCACCTGCCGGGGACGACGCGCCCGGCGACGGCCAATTCGTGATCTTGAACGACCGGGGGAGGGTGTGAAGAAAGCGGAAGGTGATCGAATCGTGCCGGGGTCGCCTCGCGATCGGTTCGATATCGACTTAAGAGCGTCTGCTTTCGAACGCGTCGTACAGATTTTCTTTCGCTCGGGGAGCGGCACGGGCGTGGCGGGAACGCGTCCGCGACCCGGCTCACGGGCCTTCCGCGCGCCGCGCGGCAACCAACCGCCCGCGACCCGCGTCTTCCTCCCAGCCCCGCGGATTCGGCGAACCGGAGGTCCGGACGACCGCACTACAGTGGGCGGAAGGCCGGGCACGAAAGAGGCCATCGCAAAGCATGACGACGATGACGACCAGGGAGCGCATGACGTGCGGCCTGTAGGCAGCAAGTACCTGCTCGAGGAGGTGCTCGGCCGCGGAGCGACCGGCACCGTCTGGCGAGCACGCCAGCGGGAGGCCGCGGGCGCCGAGGCGGCCGTGTCCGGCGCGCCCGGCGAGACCGTCGCGATCAAGGTGCTCAAGGAGGAGCTGGCCAACGACGCGGACGTCGTGATGCGCTTCCTGCGCGAGCGCTCCGTCCTGCTCCGGCTCACGCACCCCAACATCGTCCGCACCCGCGACCTCGTCGTCGAGGGCGATCTGCTCGCCCTGGTCATGGACCTCGTCGACGGCCCGGACCTGCACCACTACCTGCGCGACAACGGCCCCTTCACGCCGGTCGCCGCCTCCCTGCTCACCGCGCAGATCGCCGACGCGCTCGCCGCCAGCCACGCCGACGGCATCGTCCACCGGGACCTCAAGCCCGCCAACGTGCTCCTGCGGAGCGACGGCGGCCAGATGCACCCGATGCTCACCGACTTCGGCATCGCGCGCCTCGCGGACTCCCCGGGCCTGACCCGTACCCACGAGTTCGTCGGCACGCCCGCCTACGTCGCGCCCGAGTCCGCCGAGGGCCGCCCGCAGACCTCGGCCGTCGACATCTACGGCGCCGGCATCCTGCTGTACGAGCTGGTCACCGGCCGCCCGCCGTTCGCCGGCGCGACCGCCCTCGAAGTGCTCCACCAGCACCTCAGCTCCGAGCCGCGCCGCCCCACCACCGTCCCCGAGCCCCTGTGGACGGTCATAGAGCGCTGCCTGCGCAAGCGGCCCGAGGAGCGGCCCGGCGCGGAGAACCTGGCCCGGGCGCTGCGCGTCGTCGCCGCGGGCGTCGGCGTGCACGCCTCCCCGGAGCAGGCCGAGGCCGCCCTCGGGGTCGCCGGGCTGCTCGCGCCCGATCCGGAGCCGGCCGTCGTGCCCGGCACCGGCCAGGGCTCCGGCCACGGCCGTGGCGCGGGTGACGCCGACCCCACCCAGGTGCTGCCGTCGACGGGCCCGTCCGGTTCCGGTTCGTACGACCCGAACGCCGCCACCAGCCTCCTGCCGCACACCCCCGCCGGGGGCAACGGCCCGGGCTCCGGCCCCGACGCCGACGCCACGCGCGTCATGCCGGCCGGCTCCGGCCCGAACGGCTCCGCCGACCCGACCCGCGCCATGCCGCCCGTGCCGCCGCTGCCGCCCGAGGGCGACGGCGGGCACCCCTGGCAGACCCAGCTGCGCGCCGCGCGCGACCGCAACGACCAGACCCAGGTGCAGTACCTCGACCCGAGCGAGGACCCGCTGCGCCGCCGCCCCCAGCGGCGGCCCGGACAGCCCCAGCAGCCGCCGCAGGGCGACGCTCCGGGCGGGCAGGGCTACGGCCAGGGGCGCGGTCAGCAGGGCTACGGGCAGCAGGGTTACGGACAGCAGGGCTACGGGCAGCAGCAGTACGCCCCTCAGCCGCCCCAGGGCCACCGGCCGCCGCCTCCGCAGCACTACACCGCGCCGCCCCAGTCGTACGCCCCGCAGCAGCCGCAGGCCGCGCCGCCGTCCCGCAGACAGCAGCGTCAGCAGCCGCGCTACCAGCAGCCGCCGGCGCCGGCCCCGCAGCCGCAGCCGTACGCCCCCGAGCCGGCTCCCCGCCGGGAGCCGCGGCCGCCGCGGCAGCGCAGTGCCAACCCGATGCGGATCCCCGGGCTTGGCTGCCTCAAGGGCTGCCTGTTCATGATCGTCATCCTGGTCATCGGCGCGTGGCTCGTCTGGGAATTCACTCCCTTGAAGGACTGGGTCGCCGACGGCAAGAGCTTCTGGGACGCCGCCTGGGACTGGGTCACGGACGTCAAGGACTGGATCTCCGGGCTCGCCTCGAACTCCTCCTCGGGCACATGACCAGGTAATCGATTTGTCGACACCCGGGGGGCGTTTTACGCCTCCGGGGTGAGCGTTGGCAGTAGCTTGGTCGCCAGCGCGCCTGTCGGAGACGAGGAGTCGGGGAACAGTCTTGGCACGGAAGATCGGCAGCCGGTACACCGCCCACCAGGTCCTCGGCCGGGGCAGCGCGGGCACCGTGTGGCTCGGCGAGGGGCCCGAGGGCCCGGTCGCCATCAAGCTCCTGCGCGAGGATCTCGCCTCCGACCAGGAGCTCGTCGGCCGGTTCGTCCAGGAGCGCGCCGCGCTCCTCGGTCTCGACCACCCGCACGTCGTCGGGGTCCGCGACCTCGTCGTCGACGGCGCCGACCTCGCCCTGGTCATGGACCTCATCCGGGGCACGGACCTGCGCACCCGGCTCGACCGCGAGCGGCGGCTCGCGCCCGAGGCCGCGGTCGCCATCGTCGCCGACGTCGCCGACGGGCTCGCCGCCGCGCACGCGGCCGGGATCGTCCACCGCGACGTCAAGCCCGAGAACGTCCTGCTCGACATGCAGGGCCCGCTCGGGCCCGGCGGCGCGCACCCCGCGCTGCTCACCGACTTCGGCATCGCCCGCCTCGTCGACGCCCCCCGGCCCGCCCGGGAAGGCGGCCGCGGGACCGGCCCCCGCAGCGTCATCGGCACGCCCGACTACCTCGCCCCCGAGATCATCGAGGGGCTGCCGCCGCGGGCCTCCGTCGACGTCTACGCCCTCGCCACCGTCCTGTACGAGCTGCTGGCCGGTTTCACGCCCTTCGGCGGCGGGCACCCCGGCGCGGTGCTGCGGCGGCACGTCACCGAGACCGTCGCCCCGCTGCCCGGCATCCCCGACGAGCTGTGGCAGCTCCTCGTGCAGTGCCTGGCCAAGGGGCCCGCGTCCCGGCTGCGCGCCTCCGAGCTCGCCGCGCGCCTGAGGGAGCTGCTGCCCGGGCTCGCCGGGATACCGCCCCTCGACATCGACGAGCCGGACGACGGGGCCGGCGCCGACGGCGGCCCCGTCGCTGCGGAGGACGCGGCCTCCGTGCCCGCCGCGGCGGAGCGGCGGCGGGGCGTCGTGCCGCTCGTTCCGGGTGCGGTCTCGGACTCCAGCCGCGACACGCACACGAGCATGCGCGTGCCCACGCCCGCCGAGCTCGCGGGCGGCGCCCACGGCACGGCCCGCGCGCCGCGCGCCGCCGGCCAGCGCCGCGCCGGCTCCGCCCGGCACCGCTCCCCGGCGGAACTGCGCCGCCGCCGCATCCGCCTCGGCGCGGCCGCGGTGGCCCTGGCGGCCGCGGCGGGGGTGGGCGGCTGGTTCGCCACGGTCGACCACGACGCGAGCGAAACAAAACCGGGCATCCACCACCCGGACCCCCAACGCTGAGACCGCCACCGCGGCGGAGCGGGCTGCGGTGAACCCGCCGCCGCGGCGCGGGCGAGGCCTAAGGGGGCGTGCCCCCTTTGTATCCGCCGCCGCGGCGCTCGGCCCCCGCGGTGGTGTCCGGCGGTGCCGTCCCCGGCCCGGGGCCGCTGGGCACCGCCGGTCTGCGCCGTCGTGGTTGATCGCCGTCGCGGCGGAGCTAGGTGCTCGGCGCTGCCGGCGGGGGAGGCCTGCGGGCCTGTGCGGTGCGCGGCATCCTCGCCGACCAAGGGGGCGGCCCCCTTGTATCCGCCGCCGCGGCGCTCGGCCCCCGCCGTGGTGTCCGGCGGTGCCGGACCGTCCTCGGCCTGGGGCCGGCCGGGCGCCGCCGGTCTACGTCGTCGTGGTTGATCGCCGTCGCGGCGGGGGTGAGGTGCCCGGCGCTGACGGAGGGGAAGCCTAAGGGGGCGTGCCCCCTTGTATCCGCCGCCGCGGCGCCCGGCCCCCCGCCCTGGTGTCCGGCGGTGCCGGACCGTCCCCGGCCCGGGGGCGGCGGGGCACCGCCGCAGTGAGGGTGTGGCGCGCAGCACACTCGCCGGGCGTCCCGCACGGGCCGCGCGCATCGGGAAGCGCGGCGCAGCCGTTAGGCTGGGTGCGTGGCAGTCGTTGACGTATCCGAAGAGCTGAAGTCCCTCTCCTCGACCATGGGGTCGATCGAGGCCGTCCTGGACCTCGACAGGATGAGGGCCGACATCGCCGTGCTCGAGGAGCAGGCGGCCGCCCCGTCCCTGTGGGACGACCCGGAGGCGGCGCAGAAGATCACGAGCCAGCTGTCGCACCTCCAGGCGGAGCTGCGCAAGACCGAGGCCCTCCGCGGCCGCATCGACGACCTCGGGGTGCTCTTCGAGCTCGCCGAGGCCGAGGACGACGCCGACGCCCTCGCCGAGGCCGAGGCCGAGCTCGCCTCCGTCCGCAAGGCGCTGGACGAGATGGAGGTCCGCACCCTCCTCTCCGGCGAGTACGACTCCCGCGAGGCCCTCGTCAACATCCGCGCCGAGGCCGGCGGCGTCGACGCCTCCGACTTCGCCGAGCGCCTGCAGCGCATGTACCTGCGCTGGGCCGAGCGCCACGGCTACAAGACCGAGGTCTACGAGACGTCCTACGCCGAAGAGGCCGGCATCAAGTCGACCACCTTCGCCGTCCAGGCCCCGTACGCGTACGGCACCCTCTCCGTCGAGCAGGGCACCCACCGCCTCGTGCGCATCTCGCCCTTCGACAACCAGGGCCGCCGCCAGACGTCCTTCGCCGGCGTCGAGGTGCTCCCGGTGGTCGAGCAGACCGACCACGTCGAGATCGACGAGTCCGACCTCCGCGTCGACGTCTACCGCTCCTCCGGCCCCGGCGGCCAGGGCGTCAACACCACCGACTCCGCGGTGCGCCTGACCCACATCCCCACCGGCATCGTCGTCTCCTGCCAGAACGAGCGCTCGCAGATCCAGAACAAGGCGACCGCCATGAACGTCCTCCAGGCCAAGCTCCTCGAGCGCCGCCGCCAGGAGGAGCAGGCCAAGATGGACGCGCTCAAGGGCGACGGCGGCAACTCCTGGGGCAACCAGATGCGTTCGTACGTCCTGCACCCGTACCAGATGGTCAAGGACCTCCGTACGGAGTTCGAGGTCGGTAACCCCACCTCCGTCCTCGACGGCGACATCGACGGCTTCCTGGAGGCCGGGATCCGCTGGCGCAAGCAGCAGGAGCAGCAGGAGAAGTAGCCCCAAGGGCCTCCATAGCAGGACAACCTCCCCCGCATCCGGCTTGACGCTGCGTCAAAAACTGGCAAGGCTGACGAGCGGCACGCGTAGCACCGGGGCGCGTGTGGCGGGGGCGAGCGGCCCGGACGACAGTGCCGCCGCATCACACGGCCGGTCCGCCCGGCCGTGCCAGGCCTCCAGTAGCGCCACCGCCCCGTGCGGAGCTGCTCCAATGACGAGTGAGCTACTGGGGGTAGCAGGCATATGACGAAGAAGACGCGACTGCGCGTCGCGCGGATAGCCGCCGGCGCGGTGGTCGCCGCAGGCGCTTCGCTGACCGCCGCCGGCGCGGCATCGGCCGCCGGCGTCAACGTCCAGGTCGCGGGTGTCGGTGTGAAGGCGGGCGTCCACGCCGTCGCCTCGCCCGACGACCCGGACCAGATCCCGCAGCCGCCCACGGGCGGCACCACGGGCAGCACCGGTAGCACGGGCAGCACGGGTAGCACGGGCTCCACCGGTTCCACGGGCGAGACCGGTTCCACCGGCAGCACGGGCTCCACCGGCTCGACCGGCAGCACCGGCTCCACGGGTTCGACCGGCTCGACCGGCTCGACCGGCTCGACGGGTTCCACCGGCAGCATCGGCGGCTCCGGCGAGACCACCGGCAGCTCGGGCTCCACCGGTTCGACGGGCTCCACCGGGTCCACGGGTTCGACCGGCTCGACCGGCTCGACCGGTTCCACGGGTACGACCGGCAGCACGGGCTCCACGGGCGAGACCGGTTCCACCGGCAGCACCGGCTCGACGGGTTCCACGGGCAGCACCGGCTCGACGGGCTCCACCGGTTCCACGGGTTCGACCGGCAGCACCGGGTCGACGGGTTCCACGGGTTCGACCGGCTCCACCGGCAGCACGGGCTCCACGGGCAGCACCGGTTCGACCGGCAGCTCCGGCAGCACCGGCTCCACGGGTTCCACCGGCAGCACGGGTAGCACCGGCTCCACCGGTTCCACGGGCAGCACCGGTTCCACCGGCAGCACCGGCTCCACCGGCGGTGACGACCACGGCTCCACCGGCGGCGACCAGAGCGGCACCTCCGCCACCGGCGGCTCCGGCAGCACCGGCTCCACGGGCGGCTCCGCCGCCACCGGCGGCAGTGACTCCGGTGACCAGGGCAAGGTCTGCCCCGTGGACACCAGCAGCAACTGCAACAACACGGACACCGACAGCGCGGGCGCCAAGCCCGTGCAGGAGGCCAAGCCGAAGGAGCAGCTGGCCGAGACCGGTGCCTCCCAGACCGGTTTCCTGGTGATCGGTGCCGCGACGATGATCGCGGGCGGCGTCGGCTTCCGGCTCCTGCCCCGCCTCATGACCCGCGGCGCGGGCGCGACCGCCTGACCAGCACGACCGGCCTGACCGGGCCGACCGGCCCGGTCAGCTCGATCGGCTAGGCACACGGAAGGGGGCCGGAGCGCTCAGCGCTCCGGGCCCCTTTTTCACGTTTATGCACATCGCAGGCACGCGCATGACCACGCGTGACCGCGCGCCTACCCCGCGAATCCCTGTACGAGCACGGCTACCGCGACCAGCGCCACCAGCAGCGCGATCAGCGCCGCGGGCGTCAGGCCGGCGAAGATGCCGTCCTGCTGCTGCAGCCGCTCCCTGCTGGCCCGGCACACCGGGCAGCGCCCCTCGCTGACGGGGCCCGCGCAGTTGGCGCACACCAGTCGGTCGCATGTCATGCGATCTCCTCCTCCGGTACGTCCAACGCGCGGGGGAGCCGGGCGGTTCCCCCCTACCACTCTGCCAGCTTCCCCGGCGAACGGCGCGTGCGGGCCGATTGTCCTCGTTTTGTCCCCGAACATGACGGTAATAAACGCGCCGACCCCCGCCGCTGCCTGCGCGTGCACGGCTCGTTCGCGTATGGTCACGCACACCGAACGGGAGCCGCCTGCGCGGCGGTCCGTGCCCCCTATCCAGGTCGACGCGTGGTGCACTCGTGATCCGATTCGACAACGTCTCCAAGTCCTACCCGAAGCAGAACCGTCCGGCGCTCCGCGACGTCTCGCTCGAGATCGAGAAAGGCGAGTTCGTCTTCCTGGTCGGCTCCTCGGGCTCGGGCAAGTCCACCTTCCTGAGGCTGCTGCTCCGCGAGGAACGCGCGAGCGCCGGGCAGGTGCACGTGCTGGGCAAGGACCTGGCCCGGCTGTCCAACTGGAAGGTGCCCCACATGCGCCGCCAGCTGGGCACGGTCTTCCAGGACTTCCGGCTGCTGCCCAACAAGACCGTCAGCGAGAACGTCGCCTTCGCGCTGGAGGTGATCGGCAAGCCGCGCGGGGAGATCAGGAAGGCCGTCCCGCAGGTGCTGGAGCTGGTGGGGCTGGGCGGCAAGGAGGACCGCCGGCCGGGCGAGCTCTCCGGCGGCGAGCAGCAGCGCGTGGCGATCGCCCGGGCGTTCGTCAACCGCCCGATGCTGCTGATCGCGGACGAGCCGACGGGCAACCTCGACCCGCAGACCTCGGTGGGCATCATGAAGCTGCTCGACCGGATCAACCGGACCGGGACCACGGTCATCATGGCCACCCACGACCAGCAGATCGTGGACCAGATGCGCAAGCGCGTCATCGAATTGGAAAAGGGCCGCCTCGTACGCGACCAGTCGCGCGGCGTGTACGGCTACCAGCACTGAAAGGACGCCATGCGCGCCCAGTTCGTCCTCTCGGAGATCGGCGTCGGTCTCCGCCGCAATCTCACGATGACTTTCGCGGTGATCGTCTCCGTGGCGCTCTCGCTCGCCCTCTTCGGCGGCTCCCTGCTCATGCGCGAGCAGGCCAGCACGATGAAGGGGTACTGGTACGACAAGGTCAACGTCTCGATCTACCTCTGCAACAAGACCGACGCGGAGTCCTTCCCGTCCTGCGCCAAGGGAGCGGCGACGGAGGACCAGAAGAAGGAGATCCGCGCCGACCTGGAGAAGATGAGCGTCGTCCAGAAGGTCCAGTTCGAGACGGCCGACGAGGCGTACAAGCACTACAAGGAGCAGTTCGACAAGAAGTCGCCGATCGCGGGCTTCGTCACGCCGGACCAGATGCAGGAGTCCTTCCGCGTCAAGCTCAAGGACCCCACCAAGTTCGAGGTCATCTCGACCGCCTTCTCCCAGCGCCCGGGCGTGCAGATGGTGCAGGACCAGAAGGACGTCCTGTCCAACCTCTTCAACCTGGTCAACGGCATGAACTACGCGGCGCTCGGCGTGATGGCGCTCATGCTCGTCGTCGCGCTGATGCTGATCGTCAACACCGTCCGCGTCTCCGCGTTCAGCCGCCGCCGGGAGACCGGGATCATGCGGCTGGTCGGCGCGTCCAGCTTCTACATCCAGATCCCGTTCATCATGGAGGCCGCCTTCGCGGGGCTGCTCGGCGCGGGTCTGGCGTGCGTGCTGCTCGTCGCCGGCCACTACTTCCTCGTGAACAACTGGCTGGTCGACCAGATCGACCTCATCCAGTTCATCGGCTGGGACGCCGTCCTGGCCAAGCTGCCGCTGGTGCTCGCCATCGGGCTGCTGATGCCCGCGCTGGCCGCCTTCGCGGCGCTGCGCAAGTACCTCAAGGTGTGACATGGGCCAAGGGCGCCGTACGGTCAACTCCCCGTACGGCGCGCCCTCGTGTCCTAGACTCACGCGCATGCCCGGCCCGTCGATGTTCCACCCGCAGCGCCGCGCCCGCCGCGGCGCGGCGCTGACACTGGTCTTCGCGGGCGTGCTGGCCACCGGCGCCGCGGCCGGCTCCTGGAGCGCCGACGGCCGGGACGGCCGGAAGCCGCCGGAAGCCCGCGCCGCCTCCCGCACCGCGGCCAGACCCGCGGACCGCGCCGTCGCGGCCGAGGAGCGCCCCGGCGACGGCGGGGGCGCCCCGGTCGACCGCAGCGAGGTCGAGGCCGCCGCGGCCCGTGCCGTCGAGGACGGCAAGTCCGCCACGGAGGCCGCCGCCGAGGTCGTCGGCCGCAGCGGCGACCGCTGGAGCGCCGTCTACAGCGCCCGCGAGTACGAAGGCCTGGAGCGCGCCCTGAACGGCACGTACATCGGCGTCGGCATCTCCGCGCGCCGCGCCGCCGGAGGCCGCACCGAAGTCGACAGCGTGCGCCCCGGCAGCCCCGCCGACCGGGCCGGCCTCCGCTCCGGCGACCGGCTGCGCAGCATCGACGGCACGCCCGTCGACGGCCGGCCCGTCACCGACGTCGTCGCGCTCCTCCGGGGCGACACCAACGCCTGGCCCGGCCCGGGCACGCCCGTGCGGATCGGCGTCGAGCGCGCGGGCCGCAGCTGGGAGCGCACGCTCCACCGGGAGCGGCTGGCCACCGAGAGCGTCACGGTCGAGCGCCTCGCCCCGGGCGGGACCGCGGGCAAGGCAGCCGTACGGATCAAGGTCGGCTCGTTCACCCGGGGCACCGGCGAGCAGGTGCGGGCGGCGGCCGCGGAGGCCCTGCCGGGCGAGGGCATCCTCCTCGACCTCCGGGGAAACTCGGGCGGCCTCGTCGACGAGGCGGTCACGGCCGCCTCCGCCTTCCTCGACGGCGGCCTCGTCGCCACCTACGACGTCCAGGGCAGCCAGCGCGCCCTGGAGGCCCGCGCCGGCGGCGCCACGCCCCTGCCGCTCGTCGTCCTCGTCGACGGCGGCACGATGAGCGCCGCCGAGCTCCTCGCCGGCGCCCTGCAGGACCGCGGCCGGGCGGTCCTCGCCGGCACGCCGACCTTCGGCAAGGGCTCCGTGCAGATGCCGAGCCGCCTTGCGGACGGCTCCGTCGCCGAGCTCACCGTCGGCCACTACCGCACCCCCGCCGGGCGCGCCGTCGACGGCCGGGGCCTCGCCCCCGACCTGCTGGTCCTCGGCGACGCGGAGGAGCGGGCCCGCACGGTATTGAGTGGCCTCGGGGGCGGGTCCTAGTGCGAGAATGGCGGCGCTATGGCTAAAGACAAGAAAGAGACGGGGCGCAAGCTCGTCGCGCAGAACAAGAAGGCGCGGCACGACTACCACCTCCTGACCACGTACGAGTGCGGCATGGTCCTCACCGGCACGGAGGTCAAGTCGCTGCGCCAGGGCCGGGCCTCCCTGGTCGACGGCTTCGTGCAGATCGACGGCGGCGAGGCCTGGCTGCACAACGTCCACGTCCCGGAGTACAGCCAGGGCACGTGGACCAACCACAGCGCCCGGCGCAAGCGAAAGCTGCTCATGCACCGGGCCGAGATCGACAAGCTCGAGTCCAAGGCGCAGGAGAGCGGTCACACGATCGTGCCGCTGGCCCTGTACTTCAAGGACGGCCGGGCGAAGGTCGAGATCGCCCTCGCCAAGGGCAAGAAGGAGTACGACAAGCGGCAGACCCTGCGCGAGAAGCAGGACCTGCGCGAGTCGAACCGCGCGATCGCCGCGGCGCGGCGCCGGCAGCGGGCGTCCGCTGCGCGGGGCTGACCCCGGCGGGCGGCTGCCGGGGAATACGCTGGCACCGTCGGGCGTTGGTCACGTACGATGGTGCGTAGCACTCGGGATGGTGTCCGGTGCGCACTTTGAAAAATCAACATGGGGATGATCGGTTTCGACAGCGGATGTCGAAGCAGGGGAAGCGAGCCGAGGAAGCGGCAATGATCTCGTAAACCATATGTCGCAACCAATAATCGCCAACACCAAGCGCGATTCCTTCGCCCTCGCTGCCTAAGTAGCGACTTGCGAAGTGTCAGCCCGGGGCTGTTCCCGACCCGGATCCTGGCATCAGCTAGGGAACTAAACCACTAGGCCCGGTCACGGGGGCTGGTGGGAAATCAAACAGTGACTGAGCCCGTCGGAGACTTGTCCGCGTGATCTCCGGGGCCGAGAAAATCGCAGCGGACTGCGCTCGGAGAAGCCCTGATTCTGCACCGTTGGACGCGGGTTCGATTCCCGCCATCTCCACGGACGAACGGGTGGACCCTGCTCGCAGAGTGCGCGAGCCGGGTTCGTCCGCCGTATCTCTGGGGGTATGACCCCCAGACCCCCTCATCCCATGTGGGCAAAGGCCCCTGATCTGCGGAAACGCGGATCAGGGGCCTTTGTCATGCCTGCCGTGGCAACCAACCAGCCGCGCCGGCCCTCTTTCCTTGTGACGCTCCACGACGAGGGGTGGTGGCCCGGTGAACCGGACGCGTACGGCGGCGGCCGCCGTGCTGGCCCTGTGGCTCGTCGGCGGTGCCGTCCCGGCGTCCGCCGACGACGGGAACGGCACCGTCCACGTGCTCCTCAACAGCGCCTACGACAACCGCCCCGGCGAGCTCGTCGACATAGAGGTGCAGGGCGTCCGCGAGCGGGGCGACGTCACCGTCTCCTCGCCCGTCTTCCCGCACCCCGTCCGGCTCGCGCCGCGGGAGCACGCCCACCACGGGCGCCCGGCCATCGCGATGACCACCGGGCCCGGCACGTATCCGCTGACCGTCCGGGCGGGCGGCCGGGTCGTCGCCGAGGACCGCGTCGAGGTGAAGCCGTCGCGGCGGCCGGTCTTCACGGCGGCCTTGCCCGGCGAGGTGCTGCGGCCGGGGGAGCGGCTGTGGGTGTCCTACGACGACCTGTACCCGGGGGAGACCGGGCAGTCCTTCACCGTGCGCTCGCCCGCCTTCCGCAAGGAGGTGCGGCTGGCCCACGACCCGTCGAGCGCGGACTGGAACAACCCGCGGTTCTTCTCCGGCTCGGCCGAGCTGCCGCCGGGCGTCCGCGACGGCACGTACAAGGTGACGCTGTACGGGCCGGGCGGGCGCGTCGTCGACGAGAAGCCGCTGACCGTGCGGGCGGCCCGGCCCGGCGACCGCGACTACACCGGCCGGGCGCGCGGGCCCGCCTTCTTCGGCACCTCGCCGGCGTCCGGGCCGGAGGACGCCCGCGAGCGCGGGCACCGGGTCGCGGCCGGCGGCACCGTCAACGTCCTCTGGCGCGACCGGGCGCCCGACCCGGGCGAGGAGGAGCGGCTGACGGCCACGTCGCCGGCGTTCGAGCGGCCGGTGCGGCTGCGGCGGGACGACAGCAAGGCGGGCGACGGGGACGACCCGCGCTACTTCGCGCCCGCGCGGATCCGGCCGGGCCTCGCGCCCGGGACGTACGCGGTGACCGTGGCCAGCCACCACGGGCGGGTACGGAAGGTGGCGCATCTGGAGGTCACCGCTGCCTCCGCGACGAGCGGGGGCTCCGGGACTGGTGGCGCCTCCGGAGCCACTGCGGCCTATGTGGCCGGTGGGACCACCGGCGGGGTCCTCGCGGCCGCGGGCGTCGGGGCGTTCCTCAGGCGGCGGGCCGCGCGGCGAGCGCTCGGCGGCCCGCCGTCGCCATGAGCAGGGCGGTCGCCGCGGCGGTGGCCGGTACGGCGTAGGCCGCCGGGCCCGCGTGCTCCACGGCGTATCCGCCGGCAGCCGAGCCGGCCGCTATGCCGGCGAGCAGGCCGGTCACGGCCAGCGTCATGCCCTCGTTGAGGCTGCCGGGCGGGGTCAGGTCCTGGACGAGGTTCATGCCCGTGACCATGGTCGGCGCCGTGGCCATGCCCGCGAGGAGCAGTGCGGCGGCGAGGGCGGGGAGGCCGCCGCCCGCGGTCGTCGCCGCGAGCGGCAGCAGGGCGAGCGCGGCCATCGCCGCCAGGCAGCGGGGGAAGCGGGCGGCCGCGGGGGACGCGGGGCGCGTCAGCCCGTAGAGGAGGCCGGCCGCGCAGGAGCCCGCGGCCTGCAGGGCCAGGACGGCTCCGGCGGCCGGGCGGTGGCCCTCGGCGTCGGCGAAGCCGATCGTGACGACCTCCAGGGAGCCGAACAGCGCGCCCGTGCAGAGGAAGACCGCCAGGACCGCGGCCAGGCCGGGGTTCCCGCGGAGCGGCGAGCGCGGGCGGCCGGGCCGGGCGGACACGGGCGGCTCGGTGCGCTTCTGCGCGGAGAAGAGCACGGCGCCGGTCAGGAACATCAGCGCGGCGGCGAGCGTGCCCGCCTCCGGGAAGAAGGACGTGCACAGGAACGTCGCGAGGACCGGGCCGAGCATGAAGCACGCCTCGTCCGCGGCCTGCTCGAAGGCGTTGGCGGTGTGCAGGGCGGCCGGGTCGGTGCGCAGGAGGTGGGACCAGCGGGCGCGCGACATGCCGCCGGTGTTGGGGGTGGTCGCGGTCGCCGCGTAGGCGGCGAACAGGGTCCAGGCGGGTGCGCCGCTGTGCACGCAGAGCACCAGCGTGAGCGAGCCGAGGGCGGCCAGGGAGGCGGCGGGGACGGTGACGCGGGCCTGGCCGTAACGGTCCACGAGCCGGGCCGTCCACGGGCCGGCGACCGCCGTCGCGGCGAGGCCCGTCGCGGTGACGGCGCCGGCGAGCGCGTACGAGCCGCGGGCGGCGGAGATCATCAGGACGGCGCTGACGCCGAACATGCCCATGGGGAGGCGGGCGAGGAGGTTCCAGGCGGTGAAGGCGCGGGCGCCGGGCACGGCGAAGAGACGGGCGTACGGGGTCAGGGCGTGGGGGTGCGGGGACATGGACCGAGCTTCACGCCGGGCCGGGCGCGCGGTCCAACACCTGATCGGTCGCCATTCACGCGGATCTGTAGTTGACTGCGGCCCGTGCCGTACGACATAGAACCGCGGCTGCTGCGGGCGTTCACCGTGGTCGCCGAGGAACTCCACTTCACCCGGGCGGCGGCCCGGCTGTTCACCGCCCAGCAGGCGCTGAGCCGGGACGTCCGGCGGCTCGAACAGCGGCTGGGCAGCGAGCTGTTCGCCCGGACGACGCGTCAGGTCACGCTCACCGCGGAAGGGGAGCGGCTGCTGCCGTACGCGCGGCGGGTCCTCGCCGCGCACGAGGAGCTCGACGCGGCCTGGGCGCGGGAGGAACGGCCGCTGACCGTGGACTGCGCGGCCACGGTCGGCACGGGGTGGCAGGTGCTGACCGCTGCGCGCGGGGCGGCGCCGGAACACGAGCTGGTGGCGCGCTTCCACAGTGGGCTCACGGGCGCGGCCGGCGAGATCCTCGCGGGGCGGCTCGACGTCTCCTTCGGGCGCGTGGGCGGCCTGGACCCGGCGGTGCGGGGGCGGCTGGAGCACTGCCCCGTGCGGTACGAGCCGATGGCGGTGCTCCTGCCCGAAGAGCACCGGCTGGCTGCCCTGCCGGAGGTGCCGCTGGACTCCCTCGCGGGGGAGACGCTCTACGCCGCCGCCGGCAACCCGGCCACCGCCGAGTGGACGGACCTCGCCGAGCGGCTCTTCGAGGGGCGGGGCATCGGGATCGCGGCGCCGTTCCCGGAGATCGAGGGGAAGGGGGAGTTCGTGCGGGTGGTGCGGCGGCGGGGGTGGTCGGTGCTGGCGAGCGTGGAGTTCATCGACGTCCCGGGGATGGTCCTGCGGCCCCTCGCCGACCCGGTGCCGCTGTCCCCGGTCTCGATGGTCTGGCGCCGGGGCCTGCGCCATCCGGCGCTCACGTCCTTGCGGACGGTGGTGACGTCTTTGTCCACAGAACGCTCATGGCTGACCCGCCCGCCGGGCTCATGGCTCCCACCGGGGGACGCGGCGCTGATGGGGGGCTAGGGG
>NZ_JBPQTW010000083.1:0-27380 GCF_051386535.1 Streptomyces sp. URMC 127 | reverse complement strand
GGCCCGGACCCCGACGCCGGCCCCGGCACCGGAGTCCCCGCGGAGCGGTGATACTTGCATTCATGCCTGCTTCTGCCTCCCCTCACTCCCCTCCCGCCTCCCACATACCTGCCGCCCGGCGCCGCAGGCTGTACTGGCACCGCCTCTTCTTCGGGTTGTGGTTCCGCCCGGTCGAGATCCTGGACGAGGCGCGGGACCGGAGCGTGTGGGGGGCGGCGGCGTTCCTGTGCGTGCTGTGCGGGGCGCTGGGAACGATGGGCCGGGACTCCTTCTGGGAGGGGTGGCGGGTGGGCCCCGCGTTCGCCCTGGAGGCCATGGCGATAGCCGACGTGGTCCTCGTCCTCGCGAGCCTGCTGCTGGGCATCGCCACGCAGGCGATCGCGCGCCGGCTCGGCGGCAACGGCAAGTTCGGCCCGACGGTGACCCTGTTCGTCGTGGTGTTCTGGGCGACGGACCTGCCGCGGCTCGCCCTGGACGCCTGCCTGCCCGGGGACTCCTTCCCCGTGCGGGCGGCCGCCTGGATCACCTCGGCCTTCGGCTACGCCTTCGCCACCTTGCTGATCCGGGGTCAGCACCACCTGCCCACGCACAAGGCCGTGGCGGCGGTGAGCATACAGATGCTGGCGGCGGTGGCCCTGCTCAAGTTCCCGGCTGCCACGGGCTGACGCGCCCGGAATCCCCTTGAGGGAGTCGACGGCCCGCCCGGTGCGACGGGGGATGCACACCGGGCGGGCTCGAGGACAGTTCTACCTCATCAAGGATGGGTCATGCACCAAAAACCTGTTCGGCTTTGCCCCCTACCAGCGCACAGGGAGCGAAATCAGGCCACGCGCCCGCACTGAAGGCCGCCACGCCAGCTCCTCCCGCTTCCCGTCGAGCGCGAGCCCCGGAAACCGCTCCAGCAGCACTGCCAGCGCCGTTTCCGTCTCCATCCTGGCCAGCGGGGCCCCGAGGCAGTAGTGGATCCCGTGCCCCAGCGCCAGATGACCGGAACGATCACGGTTCGGATCCAGCCGATCCGGCTCGGAAAAGTGATGAGGGTCACGATTGGCGGCGGCGAGGGACAGCAGGACGGTCTCCCCCGCCGGTACGGTCACACCCCCGATCTCCACGTTCTCCAGCGGAAACCTCCGGATCGCCAGCGGCGTGGGCCCGTCCCACCGCATGAACTCCTCGACCGCCGACGCGAGTCCGGCCGGATTCGCTCGCAAAGAGTCCGTCAAGACCGGGTGGTCGAGCAGTGCCAGAACGGCGTTGGCGATCAGGTGGACGGTGTTCTCGTAGCCCGCGAAGAGGATGAGGAAGGCGAGCGAGGTCAGCTCGTCCTCGGAGAGCCGGTCGCCGCCCTCGCCCCCGTCGCCGTCGCGGACCGCGATGAGGTCGGAGAGCAGGTCGTCGCCGGGGGCGGCGCGCTTGCTCGCGATGAGGCCGGTGAAGAAGCGCATCAGGGCGCCGACGGCTTCCTTCATGAGCTCCGGCCGCGCCGGGTCCGGGGTGATGAGCGCGTCGGTCCACCCGCGGAAGTCCGGCCGCAGGTCCTGCGGCACGCCCAGCAGGTCGCATATGACGGTGATGGGCAGCGGGGCCGCGTAGGACGCCAGCAGGTCCGCGCGGCCCTCGGCCTCGATCGCGTCCAGGAGCTCGCCCGCGACCTTGCGCACCGGCTCGCGGAGCTTGTCCACGCGGCCGGGGGTGAAGGCCTTGACGACGAGGCGGCGGATGCGCGTGTGGTCCGGGGGGTCCATGTTCAGCAGGTTCCGGTCGAGCGCCGGAGGCAGGCTGAATCCGGCGTAGTTGCCGGGCGCGGCGTTGGCCTTGTCCAGGGACAGCCGCGGGTCGGCGAGCGCGCGGCGGACGTCCTCGTAGCGGGTCACCAGCCAGGCGGGCCGGCCGTCGGGGCCGGTGAAGCGGTGGACCGGTGCGGCCTCGCGCAGCCGGGCGTAGGTGCCGTACGGGTCGTCGATGAGCGCGCCGGCGTCGAAGGGCGCGGAAGGGGCGGGATTCGGCATGGGACCCGACTCTAGAAGACCGGCCGCCGGGCGGCGGGTGACGGGTGGGGGCAGCGGGGTGCGCGCCGCGCGGGGTGCCCGGCTTCGCCGGCGGAGACGCGCACGGGCGGCGCCGGATCCGTCGTGGTGACGGACCCGGCGCCGGCCTGTGGCGCAGGCGGCCTTGACCCCCGTCCAGGGCCACCTCGTCCATGGGCCGCACACCGTCAGGGACGGCGTGCCGCGCTGATCTCCCGCAGTTCGCCGAGGACGGCGTCGACCACCGGGTCGTGGTAGACGTCCGCGACGAGGGCCAGGTGTTCGTGTTCCTCCGCCGGATCGGCGCTGACGGTGATGACGACGCTGTCGGCGTGCGGCACGGGCACGTGCCCGGTGATCTGGTTCTGCAGGCCGCGCCGGAGCGCGGCGGCCTCCACGACGGCGGCCCGGCGGCGCTCGCCGAGGGCGGCGCCGGCCGCCTTGCGGCGGGCGATGTCCAAAGCGGCGGGCTCGACGTGGCGGCGGATGCCGCGCTGGATGTCGCGGATCTCCGCCATCTGACGGTTCGCCCGCCACTCCAGGTCGGCGAAGGGCCAGCGGCCCGTCAGCCGGGAGCCGGTGAGGGTGACCTCGGGGGCGTGCGCGGTGACGGCCTGCCAGAGCGGCTGCAGCCGGCGCAGTCGGCGCCACGCGGCGGCCCGGGGCCCGGCGGCGGGCAGCGAGAAGCCGAGCAGGACCAGCAGGGCGGCCAGCGAGGCGCTCATCGGGGCGACGCCGTTGGACAGCCAGTAGGCGTCGTGGCCCGCCCAGGTCAGCACGAAGCCGGTGAGCTTGCACAGGCAGTAGAGCAGGCCGAGCCAGCAGCCCGCGGCGAGCGTCCGCAGGCCCTTGGCGAGCCAGCCCGGGCCGAGCTGCGCGGCGTAGCGCGGGCAGAGGGCGCCGAGGCCCGCGAGGCTCGTGCCGAAGATGGCCAGGTACAGCACCAGGAAGGCGACGACGCCGGGCGCGTGGGCGTAGGCCGTGCTGAAGTCGCGGGGGTGCTCCACGGCGTCGGGGCGGCCGACGGCGAAGCACACGACGGCCGCGGCCCAGGCGGTGGCCACGACGGCCACGGCGACGCGGGAGCGCGCGGCCGCCCGCGCGCGGGTGGCGGCGTCTTTGCCGCTGGTCCAGCGCAGCAGCAGGATCGTGGCGCCGGAGGCGAACAGGACCACGGCCGAGTACAGGAAGACCATGGCCAGGTTGGCGACGCCGGTCAGCCGGTCGAAGGCCCGGTAGACGCTCGGCGCGGAGAACAGGAAGACGATGGGTACGCCGGAGGTCATCAGGGCGGTCAGGCCCAGGTCGACGTTGCCGCGGTCGCGGAACCACGCGCGGGCTTTGTAGATGACGATGACCCAGGTGACGGCGCTGAAGGTGAGGTAGAGGGCGTCAAACACCGGCGCCTCCGCCGCTCGTGCCGGGCCCGCCGTGCTCCCGGATCTGCCGCCGGACGTGCTGCAGGGCGGGGCCGAGGGAGGCGGCCAGCTCGGCGGCCGCGCCCTCCAGGCGGGCGTCCTGGCCCGGCGGCGGGGGCACGACCTTCTCCATGAGGAGGGTGCCGAGGATCTCGGTCTCGCGCTCGGTGAGGTTGTCGTAGCAGTGGTGGCGGGCGAGGCCCATGGTCAGGCCCATGCGGCGCATGGCGGTGGCCACGTCGACCGAGGGGGTCCACACCTTGAGGGCGTCCTCGGTGACGGCCGGGTCCTGGTCGTGGCCGAGGAGCAGGTGGCCGATCTCGTGCAGCACGATGTGGACCTGGTGCCAGGGGGACGTCTTCTGCTCGTAGATGACCCAGTACGCGTCGTCGGTGGTCGCGGTCATGCCGGAGACGACGCCGTCCAGGCTCATGGGGACCAGCCGGATCGGGCGCCCGACGCGGCGCGCGACGACGTCGCACAGGCCCTGCAGGTCCGTGGAGGCGGGCAGCGCGAGCTCGTGGATGAGCTGCTTGCACCGGCGCCGTATGCGCCCCACTCGCATGCCTGCACCGTCCTCGTCCTCGGTACGCCGCCAGTACGTGAAGAGCCGGTCATCCGCCGTGACGGTCACGGGCGCTCCTCACCACCCGCGCCGGGCGGGTCGGACGGAAGGTTCATCTGCTGCCGGAACTGGCTGATGATGGTGGTCAGGCTGTCCTGCACCTCCGGCGGCAGGCCGACCGAGCGCAGGGCGATGGCCCGCACCCGCTGGTCGCGCATCGCGACGAGGAAGCGGACCTCCTCCTCCACCCGCGCGGCCTGGGAGGCCGACAGGTCCCCCATCAGATAGCCGACGGGCACCGCGAAGAACTTGGCCAGGGCGCGCAGCACGTCCGGGCTGGGGTTGGCGCGGCGGCCGTTGCGCAGCATCGACAGATACTGCTCGGTCAGGCCGGTCCCGCCGTACTCCTCGCCGGCCGTGATCTCCTCGGCGACGTGGGCGTTGGTGTACGGCGCGCCGGGCGGGTGCATGTTCGCGAACAGGTAGTTGAGCCGTGCCGCGAGCGTGCTGCGCGCGTCACCTGCCGCCCCCTCGCCCCCGACTGCCATCTGCTCCCGTCCTCACCGCCGGTGCTCCCCACGTTGCCTCACGGCCAGTTAAGCCGGAGGCGACTGCGAGAGGCATCCTGTCACGGCCTAGGCCCACAGCACTAGTCCGTCCGGTGTTTCAGCTCGGTGACGGACTTAACCACGAGTTGATGCAGGGATGAACGACCGGAGGGCTCCGGCCGGCGGTGTTCCGCTTGCCGTGCAAGGAAGCGTCGAGGTCGCTGCAAGCATTCCGCGGGGCCCCGGGGGCAGGCCCCGCCCGGCAGAACCGAGGAACCAATCCCTGGGGGGAAGTTCTCATGTCCGACACTCACGGACGGCCGGAGCCGCTGCCGGAGGCCGGAGACCGGTGGCTGACGCTGCCGGGCCGCAAGCGCGTCCTGGTCGTGGTGCACACGGTCACCTACGGGCAGCGGTTGCGGGACGTGTTCGCGCTCCTGGAGGACGATCTGCGGATCCAGCTGGTCTTCACCGCCGCCCCGCACGCCCTGGGCGGGGGCACCGGCTGCTTCCTCAAGGAGCTGGGGGCGGCCGTGCTGCCCTGGCAGGAGGCGGTGCGCACGCGGTTCGACCTGGCGCTGGCGGCGGGTTCGCGCGGCATCGAGAAAGTGCGCGGCCCGCTCGTGCGCCTGTCGCACGGGGCGGGGCACATCAAACTGCTGCGGGGCGGGCGGCCCCGGCCGGGCGGCGGGCGCCCGGCGGGCATGCTCAGCCGGCAGTACCTGACGCGGGACGGCCGGGTCGTGCCGGCCGCCATCGCGCTCGCCCACGAGCGCGACCGGGCGGAGCTCGCGCGCTGGTGCCCCGAGGCGGTGCCGGCGGCGGCCGTGGTCGGGGACCCGTGCTACGACCGGATCCTCGCCGGGCTGCCGCTGCGCGGCGCCTACCGCCGGGCGCTGGGCGTGGGCCCGCGGCAGCGGCTGCTGCTCGTCACCACGACGTGGGGCCGGTCGGCGTCCTTCGGCCGGTTCGACGCGCTGCTGCCCCGGCTGCTCGGCGAACTGCCGCCCGACCGGTACCGCGTGGCGGCGCTCGTG
Organism: Streptomyces sp. URMC 127; assembly: GCF_051386535.1. Taxonomy (NCBI): domain Bacteria; kingdom Bacillati; phylum Actinomycetota; class Actinomycetes; order Kitasatosporales; family Streptomycetaceae; genus Streptomyces; species Streptomyces sp. URMC 127. The sequence goes on along the minus strand of NZ_JBPQTW010000083.1, from coordinate 21,785 downwards.
CACCCCAACGTGTGGGCGGGCCACGGTGACCGGCAGATCCGCACGTGGCTGGCGTCCAGCCGGGCCCAGGGGCTCGCGCTGGTACCGCCGGAGGCGGACTGGCGGGCGCTGCTGGTGGCGGCGGACGCGGTCGTCGGCGACCACGGCTCGCTCACCTCGTACGCGACGGTGGCGCCCCGCCTGCCGGTGCTCATCGCCCGCTTCCCGCAGGACGAGGTCCACCCCTCGTCGCCGGCGGCCGCGCTCGCCCTGACGGCTCCCGCGCTGTCGCCCCTGCACCCGCTGGAGGGCCAGCTGGAGTACGCGGCCGCGGAGTACCGGCAGCGGGAGTACCGGCGGGTGGCCTCGCTGATCTCCTCCGAGCCGGGCCGCTTCAACCGGCGCATGCGCGCGCTCATGTACCGCCTGCTGGGCCTGGGGCAGCCCGCGTACCCGCCGGTCACCGAGCCGGCGGCCGTTCCGCCGCCGCTCGACGGCGGAACGGCCGCGCGGGGCGCGGGGCCGCGCGCATGATGCCCGGTCATGTGATGCCCGGTCATGCGCGCGCCGTCGTCCGGCCGGGAGGGCGCCGCCGCACCGCGACGGTGCTCCTGGCCGGCGTGTGCTGGACGGTGGGCCCCGGGCCCGGCGGTCCGTCGGCCGCCGACGTCCACTGGAGCGTGGACCCGGACGGGCGGGCCGGTGCCCGCTGGGCGGGGAGCGCCGACGTGCTGCGGTGCGGGCGGCCCTCGCCCGGGCCCGGTGCGGCGGCCTTCCGGGCGGTGAAGCTGCTCGCCCGGCACGCGGGCTGCCTGCTCGCGGCCGTACCCGCGGCGGGCGGTGTCCTGGTGATCGGGGTGCGGGGCGGGCGACTGCTCACGGTGGAGTACGGGCCGGGAGCGCCGCAAGGGCCGTGCGCGGCCGCCGGGGAGGCCGGTGTCGCCGTCCTCGCCTCGTACGTGCACGGCCTGCTCGTGGCGGGCCTTCCGGTGGAGCGGATCGCCGGGCTGGTCGTCGAGGGCAGCGAGGGGGCGCTCCGGCTGCGGGAGCCACGGCCGGTCCGCACCGCGGGGATTGACCGCCGCCTCGGCACGCAACCTCCGCGGCGGGCAGCGGCGCCTCCTCTCCGCTCCGCCCGCTAGCCGGGCTCAACCTCTCCCGGCAGGCCGGAGAGACGGGCTCTCAGACGGGCCGCGTCCGCGGGGCTGACGGGGGCGTACAGGGCCAGGGAGCGGGTGAACCAGTGGCGGGCATCCGCCGCGTCGCCGCGCTCCCCGGCCACCAGGCCGAGCATCTCCAGGGTGCGGGCCTGCCAGTGGACGGAGCCGGCCCTCTCGAAGCCGGCCAGGGCTCTTCGCAGGTGCCGGGTCCCCGTGGCCGGATCCCCGGCGAGGGCCGTGGCGCGTCCCAGGTGGGCGAGGGCGCGGGAGGCTTCGTAGGTCTCCCCGCCGGCGGTGAGGTCCTCGTACGCCCGGGACAGGTGGTCCGCCGCCTGCCGGGGGCGGCCCCGGGCCATGGCCGTCTCTCCCAGGCTGATGCGGGTGAGCGCCGCGCCGCGCCGGTAGCCGATGGTCTCGCGGAGGGCGAGGGCGCGGGTGAAGAACCCTTCGGCCGCTTCGGGTGCGCCGCGCAGGTGGTGGGCCTTGCCGAGGCCGTGCAGGGCCTGGGCCTGCTGGCGCGCGTCGCCGTCCTCCGTGGCGAGGGCGAGGGCGTCGGTGAACCACGGGACGGCGTCGCCGGGGCGGCCCGCGTTGCACAGGCCGTTGCCGCCGGAGGTGAGCATCCTGCCGATGCCCGCGCGGTCCCCGTCCCGCCGGGCCGCCGCGAGGCCGGTGTCGTGGGCCTCGACCCACAGGTCGTACGGCCGCAGACGGAGGAACAAGGGCCACATGGCGTCCGTGAGCTGCCAGGCGCTCGCGTCCCAGCCCCGCGCGGCCGCGAGCCGCACCGCGGCCATGAGGTCGTTGCGGTGGGCGTCCAGCCAGGCCAGGCCGGCGTCCGCGGTGCCGAAGGGCGCGGGGCCTTCGGGCAGGCAGGCGTAGGTGCGCGCCAGGTTGCGGTGGCTGGGGGTGATCAGGGCCTCGGCGGCCGTTGCGGAGGCGAGGCACCAGTCGACGAACCGACGGAGCATCAATTCCCTGTCTTCGGCTGAGCATTCGCTTTCGGCGTGGTGGGCGGCGTGGAGGCGAACGAGGTCGTGGAAGCGGTAGTGGTCGGCCTCGGTCTCCTCCAGCAGGTTCACGTCCGCGAGCAGCTCCAGCAGGTCCTCCGCCTCCTCGGGCGGCACGGCGCAGGCCGCGGCGACCAGGTGGGCGTCGTACTGGCGGACGGGCAGCAGGGCCATGGCCCGGTAGGCCCGGGCGGCCGCGCCGGGCAGGGAGCCGTAGGACTCGTCCAGGGCGGTGCGCACCGCGGCGTCTCCTTCCACGCTCAGTCCGTCGAGGGGCCCGCGGCCCCGGGTCAGTGCGGAGGCCAGCGCCGCGACGGGGCGCCGCGGCCGGGAGGCGAGCTGGGCGGCGGCCAGACACAGGGCCAGGGGCAACCGGCCGCAGAGGGCGACCACTTGACCGGCGGCCTCGCGGTCCCGCTCGACGCGGTCGCCGCCGACGGCCCGGGCGAACAGCTCCAGGGCGGCCGCGGGCGGGAGCATGCCGACGCGGTGGAAGCCGGCTCCGTCGACGGCGAGCCCGGTGAGGCGGTGCCGGCTGGTGACGACGACGAGGCTGCCGGGGGCGGCGGGGAGCAGGGCGCGCACCTGGGCGGCGGACAGGGCGTTGTCCAGCATCACGGTCAGCCGCAGGTCGGCGGTGAGGGAACGCCACAGGGCGGTCTGTTCGGGCGCGGCGGCCGGGACGGAGGGGGCGCCGAGGGCGCGCAGGAAGCCCGCCAGCGCCTCGGCGGGCAGGGCCGGGCCGCCGGCCGCGTGTCCGCGGAGGTCCGCGTAGAGCTGCCCGTCGGGGAAGTCGGGGGCGGCTGAGCGCAGCCAGCGGGAGACGAGGGCGGTCTTGCCGACTCCGGCGGGTCCGCTGACGACGACGAGCTGGGGTGCGTGGCGGCCGTGCGGGCTCGTACGGAGCGCGTCGAGCGCGTTCAGGTCGTCGGCGCGGTCGGTGAAGTGGGCGGGCACGGGGAGAAGTTGACGGGGCGTCGGAGGAAGTCTCGGCGCGGGGGCGTGGAGGTGGACGCCGCCGTGGATGTCGCGGGCCTGGAGACTGGGGCCGTCGACGCGGGCGTCCCCCTGCAGGACGTTGGTGTGCGCGGCACCGGCGTGGGGGACACCGGGATGCGGGGGGCCGGCGGGTGGAGCGCCGGTGTGCGGGGCATCGGCGTACGGGGCCGCGGCCGCCGGTGACCGGTGGGCGCCGAGCCACTCCCGTAAGGCTTCCCGCAGCGGGGGATCCTGCCGCACCAGCGCGGCGGCGAGGGCGTCCAGGCTCTCCCGCGCTCCGGTCCGCTCCGCCGCGGCCCAGGCGGCCGCGAGGGCGGCGTCGCGCTCCCGTGCGGCTCCCGTCAGCCGCCGCAGCGCCTGCCAGGCCGCTCCGCCGGGCGGCGGGACGGCGCCCGGCCCGGCTTCCCTCAGCGCCTCGGCCAGCACGCCGGCAAGGTCTCGTTCTCTCACCGTGTCCGTCGCTCCCCTCCGCGCCGGCGGATATGTCGCATGCACATGGCGTACCCGTCCGGCAATGCCTGACCGAAGAACTACCCATCCCGCACCATTTCGACCGCACCTCTTGGAACAGCGGGCATTTCACGGCCGCTCCTGCGCAATCTGGTAACGATGTTTGACGCTGTGTCATGCTCATCCTCCGAGTGGGACGTCCCGGCGGAAGGGGCGCTGGTGGAATTCCGGCTATTGGGCACCGTCGAACTGCGGGCCGGTGAACGGCGCAGCGGCCTCGGTTCCGGAAAGGCCCGCTGCACGCTCGCGGCCCTCGCCTACGACGTGGGCCGCCCGGTCAGCCTGGACACGCTCGTCCACCGCGTGTGGGACGACGATCCTCCGAAGCGGGCCAGGGAGAACCTCTACACCTACGCGTCCCGGATCCGTTCCGCGCTGCATCAGGTGGGCGGGGCGGACGCACCGGCCCTCACCTCCTACGCCCACACCTACATCCTCGAAGCCGACCCCGAGACCGTCGACCTGCGCCGCTACCTCGGGCTCATCGCCCAGGCGCGGGCCCTGGCGGAGAGCGGCGACAGCGCGCAGGCGATCCGGCTGCTGGAGGAGGCGGCGCGGCTGTGGCGGGGCGAACCGCTGGCCGGGCTGCAGGGCTCGTGGGCCGGGCACGTCCGGGCCACCGCCGAGACCGCGAGCGTCGCGGCCATGCGCACGCACGCCGTCCTCACCATGCGGCTGGGCAACTTCACGGACGCCGCCGCCGGGCTCGCCGCGCTGGCCGGGCGCTGCCCCACCGACGAGTCCCTGGCCGCCCTCCTGGCCGTGGCCCTGCACGGCAGCGGGCGCACCGCCGAGGCGACCCGGCTGCTGCGCCGGGTCACGCACCTGCTGGTCACCGAGCACGGGACGGACCCGGGCGAGGAGCTCCAGCGCGTCCAGCAGGGCGTCCTGAACAGCGTGCCCGCCGTCCAGCTGCTGCCGCGCACCGGCTCCGCGGAGCCCGGCCGGGAGCGGGCGGCGGTTCCCGACAACCTCCCTCACGACGTGCCCTGGGTGGGGCGCGCCGAGGAGCTGCGCCGGCTGTCCACCGCGCTCGCTCCCGGGCCGGACGGTCCGCGCTCGGTCGTGCTCCTGGAGGCCATCGACGGCATGGGCGGGGTCGGCAAGACGGCGCTCGCGGTGCACCTCGCCCACGAGCTGCGCGAGCGCTTCCCGGACGGGCGCATCTACCTCAACCTGCGGGCCCACGCGACCTTCCAGGAGCCCATGGAGCCGGAGGACGCCCTGGGCCGGCTCCTGCGGCTGCTGGGCGTGCCGGCCACCGGCCTGCCCCGTACGCTCGACGAACTGTCCTCGCTGTGGCGCACGATGCTCGCCGACCGGCGCGCCGTCGTGATCCTGGACGACGCGGCGGGGCCGGAGCAGATCCAGCCGCTGCTGCCGGGCGCCACGCCCAGCCAGGTCATCATCACCAGCCGGCGCCGGCTGGCCGGCCTGCCGGGCGTGCGCCCCGTCTCCCTGGACGTGCTGTCCCGGGCCGAGGCGGTCGCCCTCTTCCGGGACCGGGTGGGGCACCGCGAGCCGGAGGACGAGGGGGACTCCAAGGACACGGCGGAGATCGTCCGGTTGTGCGGCCACCTGCCGCTCGCCATCGAGATCGTCGCGAGCCGCTTCCTTACGCACGGCTCCTGGACCACCCGCGACCTGGTGACCCGTCTCGCCCGCAGCGAGCGGCTCCCGGAGATCCGCGACGGCCACCGCGACCTGGCCCGCACCTTCGACTTCTCCTACCGGTCCCTGACCGGCCTCCAGCAGACCGTCTTCCGCAGGCTCAGCCTGCACATCGGGGCCGAGTTCGGCGCGTACGCGGCGGCCGCGCTCACCGGCCTCTCGCTCGACGACACCGAACGGGCTCTGGAGGACCTGCTCAACTGCCACCTGTTGCAGGAGCCCACGCCCCACCGCTACCGCATCCACGACCTCCTGCGCGAATACGCGCGCGGCCTCACGGCCCGCGCCGCGGGGAGCGCAGGGCCGGACGACGCGGAGGACGGCGCGGCCCTGCGGCGGCTGCTCGACTTCTACCTGGACTGCGCCGACCGGGCCGACCGGATGCTGTACCCGCACCGCATCCGTACGGCCGTCACCCCGGAGCGCCCGCCCGCGGAGGCCCCGGTGTGGCTCGACCCGGTGGGGCCGCAGGAGTGGTTCGCGACGGAGAGCGCGAACCTGCTGGCGGCCCTGGACTACTGCCGCCGGGAGGGATCCGGCCGCCGGGCCGCACTGCTGGCGCACGCCCTCGGCGGCCACCTGGAGGCCGAGGGCCTGTGGGGCGTCGCCGAAGCGGCGCACCGGGCCGCCGCGGCGCACTGGCAGCGGGAGGCGAACGACCGGGCGCGCGCCCGGGCCCTGACGGACTTGAGCGTCGTGTGCACCAACGGGGCCCACTACGAGGAGGCGATCCGGCACGCGGACGAGGCGCTGCGCCTGGCGCGGGCCTCCGGGGACGCGGAGTGCGAGCCGGAGGCGCTGCAGCGGCTCGCGCTGCCGTACGCGTACACGGCCCGCAGCCACGAGGCGCAGGCCTTCCAGCGGGAGGCGCTGTCGCTGCTCATGCGCACCGGCAACCGGCTGCAGCAGGCCCGCTGCCTGAACAACCTGGGCATCATGCTGCTGGACGTGGGCCGCCACCACGAGGCCGTCGAGTGCTTCCTCGACGCCCTCTCGCGCTTCCGCCGGGTCGACGACCGGCGCGGGCAGTGCCAGATCCTGAACAACCTCGGCGAGATCCACACCCTCCTCGGCAACCGGGAGCGGGCGACGCGCTCGTACGCGCAGGCGCTCGCCCTGGCCAAGGCGAGCGGGAACCGCTGGTACCGGGCGACGGTGGAGATGAACCTGGCGCGGGTGCTCCTGGACTCCCAGGACGTGCAGCACCCGCTGGCCCTGTGCCGGCAGGCCCTGGACACCTTCCGCGGCATGGGCGACCGGCGCCACGAGTCGATCGCCCTCAACACCCTCGGGCAGGCGCTGCGCCGGGCGGGCCGCGAGGACGAGGCGCTGGCGCACCAGTCGGCCGCCCTGACCCTGGCGCGCCGGATCGGGGCCACGCCCGAGGAGGCGCACGCCCTGCGCGAGCTCGCCCTCACGGAGCTGTGGACGGGGCGGCTGCGCAAGGCGGCCGGGCACCTCGGTGCGGCGCTGGCCATCCACCGGCGCACGGGCGCGCACCTGGAGGAGGCGAAGACCCTGGAGGCGCTGGCGGAGCTGCGCGCGCAGAGCGGGGACGCGTCCGGGGCGCGGGCGGCGCGCCGGGAGGCGGCAGGGATCAGAGAGAAACTGAATGATCCCCTTCCCGACCCTTCACGACCCACTCCGCTCACATTCGATCAACTCGATCAGGGTGCCTGATCAAGGACGAGCGGCTGCCGGTCTAAGGCTGTCCTTCCTGCCGGGTGACCGGATAAATTCACCGCGGCCGCATGGCCATGCACGGCTGCGCATGCGCCGGCCATAGACCACCAGATCCGTACGACATCGCAAGACAAGGAACAGCGCAGTGCGCAAATTCATTCAACGGTGCGCCACCGCAGCGGCCTTCGCTGTCGCCGTCGTCGTCGCACCCCTCGCCACCGCAGCACCGGCCACCGCCGCGTCCCCGGTCTGCATCGCCTCCTGACGCGCCGGCGGCTCAATCCGCCGGGGCCTCCGGAGCGGGCGCCCCGGCGGGGCCGTGCCACGTGATGTCCCGCCCCTGGATCACGGTCCCGGTGCGGGCATTGCCGCCGACCGTATTGACGACCTGGCTGTCACCGGCGGCCCGGGCCGGCCCCATGCCCCGCGCCCACCGCACGAACTCGGCAGCCGCTTCGGGATCCTGGTGCAGATGCGCGAAGAGCAGCGCGGCGAGCGACCGGACCTGCTCGTCGTCGGCTGGATCGAGGGGCAGCCGCACCGGGCCGTCGTCGTCCGCCCGCGCTCCCCTGCGGCCGATCGCCCGCCGGGCGAAGTCGGCGAGGGAAAGCCACACTTGCCGTCCCGCTTCCGTGCCCGCCGAACCCGCGGCGGCCGTGACCGCGGTCGTGACGGCGGTCAGTGACACCGGATCAACCACTGGCCCACTCCTGCCCGATGGCCGTGACACCTCTCCCGGACTCCCCGTCGGACCGAGGCTACCGGCGCCGCTCCGGCGTGTCCCACGTCCTCGTGAATCCTGTCGCGTCCTGGCCTGTTCACCCCGGTCCCGCCCGTAGGACGATGACACGCTCGCCACGAGGAGGTATCCGACCATGCCCAGACCTCACAGACCCCGCCCCCTGCGCGGACCGGCCGCCGCCGTGCTGGCGGGGCTCCTGGCCCTCGCCGTGCCCGGCCCGGGAGCGGCCGCCGCCGGCGGGCCGCCCCGGCGCGCCGCGGCCGAGGCCGACGCCTACTGGACACCGGAGCGCATGGCGGCCGCGCTGCCCGCGGGGCAGCGCGCGGAAGGCCGGGGGCGGCCCGGCGCCGTGCCGCCCAGCCATCCCTTCGACGGGCTGCCGCAGGTGGGCACGTTCTTCTGGACCGACGGGCACGGCACCGGCCGCTTCTGCGGCGGCACGGTCGTCCGCAGCCGCCACCGGGACCTGGCCGTGAGCGCGGCCCACTGCCTGCGCTCGCCGGACCCCAGGAAGCACCTGACGTTCGTGCCCCAGTACCACGACGGGCAAAAGCCCCACGGGGCCTTCCCCGTGGAGGACATCTACATCGACCAGCGCTACTACGACCTCGGCACGGACCGCGGCGCGCGCTGGGACTACACGGTGGTCCGGCTCGGCGAGCGCGAGGACGGCGAGGCCGTGCAGGACGCCGTCGGCGGCTTCGGGCTCGCGATCCGCCCGGGGTACCGGCACCGCGACGTGCGGCTGATCGGCTATCCGGGCAGCAGCGACGCCCAGTACCCCAAGCCGCTGGACTGCTCCTCGTCCACGCACCGCTACACCAGCACCGACCCGAACGCCCCGGGCGACTTCCTGGAGATCGCCTGCGCGGGCTACGTCGGCGGCACGTCGGGCGGGCCGTTCCTCGTCCGCGACGAGGACGGCTACTCCGTGATCGGCGTGATCGGCGGCTACCACACCGGGGGCGACACCCCGGACATCTCCTACAGCTCCTACTTCACGGACGACCTGCTGGAGCTGTACCTGGACGCCGTGGAGGGCGAGCGGCCCGCGGGCCGGTGAGCGGGGCGCCGGAGCGCCTGCCCACCGGCCGCGCGGGGCGCTACTGCCCCGCGGGGCGCCGCGGGTGGCGGGTCAGCGTGTAGCCGCCGATGGCCGCGAGCGCGCCGAGGACGGCGCCGCCCACGGTCCACGCCCAGCGGTCCGACCACCAGCTGCCGTTCCAGCCGTCCTCCGGCTCCTCGACGGCCGCGGCGTGCAGCGGGGCCACCTCGCCGCCTTCGGCGCGGGCACCGCCCGCGTCCTTCGCCGTCGCCTCGACCTCGGCCTTCACGGGCAGGCCGTGATCCTGGTCGGGGGCGTCGGTCAGCGTGAGGCGGATGTAGTACGCCCCGGGCAGCGGGTCGTTCGCCCACCGCTCGGCCCACGGGCGGACGGTCCGCAGCGTGCAGGTCAGGGTCACCGAGGCGTCCTGCGCGGAGGCCCGCTTCGTGGGCTCGCCCGAGGCGCAGGCCTGGCGGCGGCGCAGCCCGTCGTAGACGTCGAGCTGCCAGACGGCGGAGCCGTGCCGCACGGACGCCTCGGGCAGGTTCACGGTCGCCTTCACCTGCGGCTGCTGCCCGGCGCCCGCCGGGAACTGCCAGTAGAGGTAGTCGCCCGTGGAGGCGTCGGCCGTGGCCTTCTGCCCCTGCTTGAGGACGGTGGCCGTACGGAAGCCGGTCCCGGCCTCCGTGGGCGCGCCGTCCTCGCCGGCCGGGGCGCTCGGACTCGACGAGGCGACGGCTGCGGCTGCGGCGCCGGCCGGGGTGAGCAGTGCGGCGGCGGTGAGCAGCGCGGCCGAGGCCGCGCGGGCCGTACGGGTGAGTGCCATCAGTTCGCCCTCCACACCGAGACGCGCCAGCGGGAGACCCAGCCCCACACCAGCCCTGCGATCAGCCCGGTCAGGGCCAGGACGCCCAGCAGCACCCAGCCGCGGCCGAGGCCGAAGGCGGCCAGGTCGGAGGGGTCGTCCGGGGCCTTTGCCAGGTCGACGGCCAGCTCGACGGGCAGGCCCGGGTCGCGCTTGACGTTCGGCGGGGCCGAGAAGGAGCTGGAGACCTCCAGGCAGACGGTCCGCGGCTCCTTGCCCTTCTCGTCCTCGTCGCCGGCGTGGCCGTTGGGGTAGCGCAGGCCGGACGAGACGACGTCCGTCCGCCCGCTGCCGGCCTCCGCTCCGCGGACGAGCTCCTGGCCGCCCTCGCTCACGGCGCGCACCAGCACGCCGTAGTCACGGTCGACGGCCCGGTCCGCGCCGATGCTCACCGACGTGCGCAGCTCCTGACCCGGCTTCACCTTGACGCGGTACCAGCGGTGCTCGGAGAACGTCTCGCGGTCGGTCCACAGGCCGGCGCCGATCTCGGGGGCCTTGGAGCAGGAGTCCGCGCCCTGGACGGGCTTCGGGGTCTCGACGGGCGTCTCGGAGCGGCGCACGAGCTGCTTGATGCGGCCGGACAGCTCCTTGGTGTGCCGCACGGTGCTGTACGTGCCGCCGGTGGCCTCGGCGATGCAGCTGAGCTGCTCGCGCGTCTTGTCGTCCTGGGCCAGGCCCAGGGTGTCGATCGTCAGGTGCGTGCCCTTGGCCGCGAGTTCGCGGGCCACGTCGCACGGGTCGGGCTGCCCGCAGGAGTCCTCGCCGTCGGTGATGAGGACGATCCGGCGGGTGCCGCCGTCCGTGCCGAGGTCCTGGTCGGCGCCGCGCAGGGCGTAGCCGATCGGGGTCCAGCCGGTGGGCCGCAGCGTCGCGACGGCGGCCTTGGCCTCGGTGCGGTCGACGCGCCCGACGGGGTAGAGCTGCTTGCTGTCGCGGCAGCCCAGCGTCTTGTCGTCACCGCCGTAGTCGGCGCCGAGGGTGCGGATGCCGAGCCGTACGCCCGCCGGGACCGCGTCGATGACCTCGTTGAACGCCTGCTGCGCGGCCGCCATGCGGGTGCGGCTGCCGCCGTCCACGTCCTGGGCGCGCATCGAGCCGCTGACGTCCAGCACCAGCTCGACCTTCGGGGAGTCCTTCGGGGGGCCGTCGGCGGCGTCCGCCGGCGCGATCCCCCCGGCCAGGGCGGCGAGGAGGGCGCAGGCGCCCGCTGCCAGCCGTTTTCTGATGATCATCCAAACGATCCTACTGACTTCCGGAGGCCGAAACGCCCGGGGACGGCCGGCGCACCGGCTCGCCGTGCGAACCGCCCTGCTCGTGACCGCCGTTCAGCAGCCCCCAGCCGAGGAGGGCCGCGACGGCGAGCGCGATCCAGCCCGCACCGCCCTTGCCCGCCTCCCGCGCGGGCGGCTTCGTACAGGCGCAGCCGGCGTGCCGGCAGCAGCACATGTGGTCGTCCATCGGGCAACTCCGCTCCTCGGTCCGGCCGGTGCCCCTCCCCCCGCCAGGGGCACCGGTACGGTCAAGGCTCGGCGTAACGGCCGGGACGGAGTGCACCGCGCGTGCACAGCGGACGTGGCGTGCGTCACACGCGTCAGGCGTCGCTGCGGGCGACGGCGCGCAGCCCGGCGACGTCGTGGACGACGATGCTCCTGCGCCCGGCCCCGACGACGCCGTCGCCGATCTCGCGCAGCCGGGCGCTGACGGTGTTGCGGGAAACGCCCAGGTACTGGGCGAGGTCGGACCTGGTGACGGCCAGTTCGACGCCGGAACCGGCGGCGGCCGCGGCCTCGCCGGTGGCGGCCACGAGCGCGAGCAGCGCCTGCGCGACCCGCTCGCAGGACCCGCCGTGACCGGCCCGCGCCCGGTCGGACTCGCCGAGGCGGATCAGGGCGTGCTCGTGCAGGACGGGCGACAGCCCGTGCCGCTCGACGAACCGCCGGAAGCGGTGCTGCTCCACCACGGCGACCGCGCAGGCGGAGATCGCCTCGACCGTGGCCAGCCGGGCCGCGCCGGCCCGGGCGACCGCGGCCTCGCCGACCACGTCGCCCGCGCCGCGGAAGGCCAGGACGCGCACGGTGCCGTCCCGCTCCGCGAAGGTCACCTTGACGACCCCGGCGGCCAGGGCGAGCGCGTGCGTGCCCGGGTCGCCCTGCCGCAGCAGCACGTCCCCGGCGCGATGCGCGCGCCGGTGGCCCTCGGCGAGCAGCGCCTCCCACAAGGGGGCGCCGATCAGGCCGGCGAGGGTGACGCCCAGGGCGTGCCCGGGCGGCTCCCCCGCCGTGTGCGACCGTCCGCCCATGGGGCAGAACCTAGCCTTCGGCGCCCTCTTCCAGGGAGCCTTCGGTCTCCAGGAACACCTGCCGCAGCGCTTCGAGCGTCCCGGCGTCCGGCTTGGCCCACATGCCGCGGCTCTCCGCCTCCAGGAGGCGCTCGGAGATGCCGTGCAGGGCCCAGGGGTTGGCCTCCTGCAGGAAGGCGCGGTTCTCCGGGTCCAGGACGTACGTCTGGGCGAGCTTGTCGTACATCCAGTCCGCGACGACGCCGGTCGTGGCGTCGTAGCCGAACAAGTAGTCCACGGTCGCCGCGAGTTCGAAGGCGCCCTTGTAGCCGTGGCGGCGCATGGCCTCGATCCAGCGCGGGTTGACCACGCGGGCGCGGAAGACGCGGGACGTCTCCTCGACCAGGGTGCGGGTGCGGATCGTCTCCGGGCGGGTGGAGTCGCCGATGTACGCCTCCGGCGCCCTGCCCCGCAGCGCCTTGACCGTGGCGACCATGCCGCCGTGGTACTGGAAGTAGTCGTCGGAGTCGGCGATGTCGTGCTCGCGGGTGTCCGTGTTCTTGGCCGCGACCGCGATGCGCTTGTACGCCGTCTCCATCTCCTCCCGGGCCGGGCGGCCTTCGAGGCCGCGGCCGTAGGCGTAGCCGCCCCAGACGGTGTAGACCTCGGCGAGGTCGGCGTCGGTGCGCCAGTCGCGGCTGTCGATCAGCTGGAGCAGGCCGGCGCCGTACGTGCCCGGACGGGAGCCGAAGATGCGGGTGGTCGCGCGGCGTTCGTCGCCGTGCGCGGCGAGGTCCGCCTGGGCGTGGGCGCGGACGTAGTTGTCCTCCGGCGCCTCGTCCAGGGAGGCCACGAGCCGGACCGCGTCGTCCAGGAGGCCGATCACGTGCGGGAAGGCGTCGCGGAAGAAGCCGCTGATGCGGAGGGTGACGTCGATGCGGGGACGGCCGAGCTCCCCAGGAGTGACGGCTTCGAGCCCCGTCACCCGCCTCGACGCCTCGTCCCACACCGGCCGGACGCCCAGCAGCGCCAGGGCCTCCGCCACGTCGTCGCCCGCCGTGCGCATCGCGCTCGTGCCCCACAGGGACAGGCCGACCGACTGCGGCCACTCGCCGTTGTCGGTGCGGTAGCGCTCCAGGAGGGAGTCGGCCAGGGCCTGGCCGGTCTCCCACGCGAGGCGGCTGGGAACGGCCTTGGGGTCGACGGAGTAGAAGTTGCGGCCGGTCGGGAGGACGTTGACGAGGCCGCGGAGGGGGGAGCCGGAGGGGCCGGCGGGGACGAAGCGGCCCTCCAACGCCCTTAGGGCGTTGTCGAGTTCGGCTGTCGTGCCTGCCAGGCGGGGGACGACTTCGCTTGCCGCGAAGGTCAGGATCGCGGCGACGGGGTCGGCGTTTACGGGATCGGTGCCCGGCACCAGGGGTTGTGCCCACCCGTCCCGCCCTGCGGGACGATCGCCCACAACAGTGGCGACCGCTGCCGGGTCCCAGTTTGCCGCCTCCATCGCCTCCACGAGGGCCCGGGCCTCCGCCTCCGCCGCGTCCGCGGTGGTGCGCGTCGCCGCCGACTCGTCCAGGCCCAGCGCCTCGCGCAGGCCCGGCAGGGCCGACTTGCCGCCCCAGATCTGGCGGGCGCGCAGGATCGACAGGACCAGGTTCACGCGATCGGCGCCGACCGGGGCGGAGCCCAGCACGTGCAGGCCGTCGCGGATCTGGGCGTCCTTGACCTCGCACAGCCAGCCGTCGACGTGCAGCAGGAAGTCGTCGAAGCCGTCGTCGTCCGGCCGCTCGTCCATGCCCAGGTCGTGGTCGAGCTTGGCGGCCTGGATGAGGGTCCAGATCTGGGCGCGGATCGCCGGCAGCTTGGCCGGGTCCATGGCGGAGATCTGCGCGTACTCGTCGAGGAGCTGTTCGAGGCGCGTGATGTCGCCGTACGACTCGGCACGGGCCATCGGCGGCACGAGGTGGTCGACGAGCGTGGCGTGGGCGCGGCGCTTGGCCTGCGTGCCCTCGCCGGGGTCGTTGACGAGGAAGGGGTAGACGAGCGGGAGGTCGCCGAGCGCGGCGTCGGGGCCGCAGGCGGCGGAGAGGCCCGCGTTCTTGCCGGGCAGCCACTCCAGGTTGCCGTGCTTGCCGAGGTGCACCATGGCGTGGGCGCCGAAGCCGCCGTCCTCGCGGGCGGCCGCGATCCAGCGGTACGCGGCGAGGTAGTGGTGCGAGGGCGGCAGGTCCGGGTCGTGGTAGATGGCGATGGGGTTCTCGCCGAAGCCGCGCGGCGGCTGGATGAGGATCAGCAGGTTGCCGCGGCGCAGGGCGGCGAGGACGATGTCGCCTTCGGGGTTGCGGCTGCGGTCGAGGAACATCTCGCCGGGGGCCGGGCCCCAGTGCTCCTCGACGGACTCGCGCAGCTCCTGCGGCAGCTGGGCGTACCAGCGCTTGTAGTCGGCCGCCGGGATGCGGACGGGGTTGCGGGCGAGCTGCTCCTCGGTGAGCCAGTCCTGGTCGTGGCCGCCGGCCTCGATGAGGGCGTAGATGAGCTCGTCGCCGTCGCCGGACGCCAGGCCCGGCACCTCCTCGGCGCCGAAGTCGTAGCCCTCCTCGCGCAGCCGGCGCAGGAGCGCGACGGCGCTGGCGGGGGTGTCGAGGCCGACGGCGTTGCCGATGCGGGAGTGTTTGGTGGGATACGCGGACAGGACGAGCGCGATCCGCTTCTCGGCGGCGGGGACGTGGCGCAGCAGGGCGTGGCGGACGGCGATGCCGGCGACGCGGGCGGCGCGCTCGGGGTCGGCCACGTAGGCGGGCAGGCCGTCCTCGTCGACCTCCTTGAAGGAGAACGGGACGGTGATGATGCGGCCGTCGAACTCGGGCACGGCGACCTGGGTGGCGGCGTCGAGCGGCGAGAGGCCCTCGTCGTTCTCCTCCCAGGCGCTGCGCGGGCCGGTCAGGCACAGGGCCTGCAGGATCGGCACGTCGAGGGCGGCGAGCGCGCCGGCGTCCCACGACTCGTCGTCGCCGCCGGCGGAGGCTTCGGCGGGCTTGGTGCCGCCCGCGGCGAGGACGGTGGTGACGACGGCGTCGGCGCCGCGCAGGGCGTCGATCAGCTCGGGCTCGGGGGCGCGCAGCGAGGCCACGTACAGCGGCAGGGCGCGGCCCCCGGCGTCCTCGATCGCCCCGCAGAGGGCCTCGACGAAGGCCGTGTTGCCGCTCATGTGGTGCGCGCGGTAGTAGAGCACCGCGACGAGCGGCCCGGCCGCGCCGGCCTTGGGGGTGCGCTCCAGCTCGCCCCAGGCGGGGGCCGCGGCGGGGGGCTCGAAGCCGTGGCCGGTGAGCAGCACGGTGTCGGAGAGGAAGCGGGCCAGCTGCTCGAGGTTGGCCGGGCCGCCGTGGGCGAGGTAGGCGTGGGCCTCGGCGGCGATGCCGACGGGGACGGTGGAGGCCTCCATCAGCTGGGCGTCGGGCGCCTGTTCGCCGGTGAGGACGACGACCGGGCGGTCGCCGGCGAGCAGCAGGTCCAGGCCCTCCTGCCAGGCGCGGATGCCGCCGAGGAGGCGCACGACGACGAGGTCGGTGCCCTCCAGGAGCCCGGGCAGGTCGTCGAGGGCGAGCCGGGCGGGATTGGCGAGCCGGTACGGGACCGGGCCGCCCTGAGCTGCTGCCGCGCGGGCGCTGAGCAGGTCGGTGTCGGACGTCGACAGGAGAAGGATCACGCGGCGCTCCCCAGGGCATCGTGGGTCGCCCGGGGTGCCCGGCACCGGAATGTGCGCATGCGGCGGCAAGCCTTCCTCGGGGTCCGCGCCCCGGGCGGGTGGAGGACGGCGGGAGTTCCTGACTCGCCCGGCGGGAGTGCCGGGCTCACAGTGGCGGGACCGTGCCGGAGTCTCACCGGCTTCCTCCCCTGTCGCCGTCGCTGGCGTTGGGTGGAGCGGCGCTCGCGCAAGCGGGCACCGTCCCCCCGTGGAGCATAGTAAAGCCCAGGCAGGCGGCGGTACGGGAGTCTGCGGGGCGTGCGGTACGGGGCCGTGCGCCGGGCGGGGGCGTCGGTATGCTCGCCGCCATGTCCACCACCCCCGCCCCCCTCCCGGACCGGGCCGGCCCCGGTGCCGGCGCGCCCTCCGCGGGGCCCGTCCGCGAGCGGGGCGACGCCTGCCCCGGCGCGCTGCGGCTGCACACCGCGGACGACGGGGCGCTGGCCCGGATCCGGCTGCCCGGCGGGTTGTTGACGTCCCGTCAGGCGCTGGGGCTGGCCGGGATCGCGGAGGAGCTGGGGGACGGGCACCTCGACCTCACCTCGCGCGGCAACGTTCAGCTGCGGGGCCTCGCCGACGGCTGCGGCGGCACGGTCGCCGGGCGCCTGCGGCGGCTCGGCCTGCTGCCGTCGGACCGGCACGACCGGATCCGCAATGTGGCGGCCTCGCCGCTGTGCGGCGTGGACGGCTGGACTCCGGATTCCGCTCCGGTCCCGGGGACCGCACCGGCCGATGTCCAGGGCTGGGCCCGTGAACTGGATGAACTGCTCTGCTCCGAGGGCACCGGCAGCGATCTCACACCGCTCTCCGGAAGATTCCTCTTCGGACTGGACGACGGGCGGGGCGACATCGTGGCCCTGCGGCCCGATGTGACATTGATCGCAAGCGGCGCCGGGCGGGCCGACGTGTGCTTCGGCACCACCGGCCCCGGCCTGCGCGTCGCCGCCGCTGACGCACCGCGCGCGGCCGCGCTGGCGGCGGCGGAGTTCCTGGCGGCCCGGGAGGACTCCGGAAGCGGGGCGTGGCGCGTACGGGAGCTGCCCGCCGGGCAGCGGCCTTCCGCCGGCCGGCTCGCGCAGCGGCTCGCGGCGCAGGGCATCGCCTCCACGCCGCTCCCCTCGCCCCGGATCCCCCTGGGCGACCCGCCCGTTCCGGGCCTCCTGACGTGCCCGGACGGGCTCTGCGCCCTGTCGGTGACGGCGCCGCTGGGCCGGCTGACCAGCAGGCAGTGGCGGGTCGTCAGCGGCTTGGCCGCGCAGTGGGGGAAGCAAGAGCTCCGGGTGACGCCCTGGCGCGGCCTCGTCATCCCCGGGCTCCCCGCTCAGGAGGCTCCCGGCCTGCTGGCGGAGCTCGCCGGCGCGGGCTTCGTCACCGCCGCGGACTCCGCCTGGCACCGCGCCGGAGCGTGCGCCGGGCGCCCCGGATGCGCCAAGTCCCTCGCCGACGTGCGGGCGGACGCGGCGGCCTGCCTCGCGGACGGGCAGGCTGCCGGTGCGGCGGCGCTCCCGGTCTACTGGTCCGGGTGCGAGCGGCGTTGCGGGCACCCCGGAGGCGGCCCGTGGGTCGACGTCCTGGCGACGGGCGACGGCTACGAGGTCTCCCTGCGGGGAGGCGGCGAGGCGGACGGCCCGCCCCGCAGGGTCACGCCCGGCGGCCTGGCCGGTGCGGTGTCGGCGGCCCGTGCCACGAGGGAGACGGGAGCCCCTACGGCGGCCGCAACGGCGGCGACAACGACATAGCGGCACGGCACACAGCATCACACTGCGGCATCACACTGCGGCACGGACAGACGAAGCACCATAGCGAGCGAGGAAGAGTGTTCGACTACGACAAGGACGGCGCGTCCATCTACCGCCAGTCCTTCGCCACCATCCGCGCCGAGGCGGACCTCGGCGGACTGCCGCCCGACGTCGCCCGGGTCGCGGTGCGCATGATCCACGCCTGCGGGATGACTGACCTCGTCAAGGACCTCGCGTACTCCCCCGGCGTCGTGGCCGCGGCGCGCGCCGCGCTCCTGGCGGGGGCGCCGGTCCTGTGCGACGCGAACATGGTCGCCAGCGGCGTCACCCGCAAGCGCCTGCCCGCGGACAACGAGGTGCTGTGCACGCTCGCCGACCCGGCGGTCGCCGGGCTGGCCGCGCGCATGGGCACGACCCGCAGCGCCGCGGCCCTGGAGCTGTGGCGCGACAAGCTGGACGGCGCCGTCGTGGCCGTCGGCAACGCGCCCACCGCGCTCTTCCGGCTGCTGGAGATGGTGGCCGAGGGCGCGCCGCGGCCGGCCGCCGTGCTCGGCATACCGGTCGGCTTCATCGGCGCCGCCGAGTCCAAGGACGCCCTGGCCGGCAGCCCGCTGGGGCTGGAGTACCTGGTGGTGCGGGGGCGGCGGGGCGGCAGCGCCATGGCCGCGGCCGCGATCAACGCGATAGCGAGCGAGGAAGAGTGAGCGACAAGCCCATGACCGGCGGCCGGCTGTACGGAGTGGGGCTCGGCCCCGGCGACCCGTCGCTGATGACCGTACGGGCCGTCGAGGTCATCGCGGCGGCGGACGTCGTCGCGTACCACAGCGCCCGGCACGGCCGCTCCATCGCGCGCTCCATCGCCGAACGCCACCTGCGGCCCGGCCACATCGAGGAGCGCCTGGTCTACCCGGTCACGACGGAGACGACGGACCACCCCGGCGGCTACCGGGGCGCGATGGAGGAGTTCTACGAGGAGGCCGCGGCGCGGCTCGCCGCGCACCTGGACGCCGGGCGCACGGTGGCCGTCCTCGCGGAGGGCGACCCGCTCTTCTACAGCTCCTACATGCACATGCACAAGCGCCTCGCCGGCCGCTACCCCACCGAGGTCGTGCCGGGTGTGACGTCGGTCAGCGCGGCGGCGGCGCGCCTGGGCGAGCCTCTCGTCGAAGGCGAGGAGGTCCTCACGATCCTGCCGGGCACGCTGCCCGAGGAGGAGCTCGCGGCGCGGCTCGCCTCCACCGACTCGGCCGTGGTCATGAAGCTCGGCCGGACCTTCCCCGCGGTACGGGGCGCGCTGGAGCGCTCGGGCCGGCTGGACGACGCGCGGTACGTCGAGCGCGCGACGATGAGCGGCGAGCGCACGGGGCGGCTCGCGGACGTCGACCCCGCGTCGGTTCCGTACTTCTCGGTGGCCGTGCTGCCGAGCCGTGTCGGTGCGGGGCCGGGTGGGGAGTCCGGTGCGGCGGCGGATGCGGCGCCCGGCGCGTCGTCGGATGCCGCATCCGGCGCCGGGCGGGGTGAGGTCGTGGTCGTCGGGCTCGGCCCGGCGGGCCCGCTGTGGCTCACCCCCGAAGCGCGCGGCGAGCTGGCGGCCGCGCAGGACCTCGTCGGCTACAGCACGTACGTGGACCGGGTGCCCGCCCGCCCCGGTCAGCGCCGCCACGCCTCCGACAACAAGGTGGAGTCCGAACGCGCCGAGTTCGCGCTGGACCTCGCCCGGCAGGGGCGGCGGGTCGCCGTCGTCTCCTCGGGCGACCCCGGCGTCTTCGCCATGGCCACGGCCGTCCTGGAAGTGGCCTCCGAGGACCCGTACCGCGGCATCCCGGTACGGGTGGTGCCCGGCATGACGGCGGCCCACGCGGCCGCCTCCCGCGCGGGCGCCCCGCTGGGCCACGACTACGCGGTGGTCTCCCTCTCCGACCGGCTCAAGCCGTGGGAGGTCATCGCCGGACGGCTGCGCTCCGCCGCCGCCGCGGACCTCGTCCTGGCCCTGTACAACCCCGGCTCCCGCAGCCGGGTCTGGCAGGTCGGCAAGGCCCGCGACCTGCTGCTGGAGCACCGCGCCCCGGACACCCCGGTGGTCGTCGCCCGCGACGTGGGCGGCCCCTCGGAGTCCGTCCGCATCGTCCCCCTCGGGGAACTCGACCCGGCCGAGGTCGACATGCGCACGATCCTGCTCGTCGGCTCGACGCAGACGCGGGTGGCGGAGCGGACGGCGGAGGGCTCGCCGAAGAGGGTCGTGTGGACGCCGCGGAGGTATCCGGAGGGGGCAGCTCAGGAGTGACGTTGCGGGAGTGACGCCGCGGGAGTGACGACCGGTCCGGCGGCGGGCAACCCACGCGTACGTGACCGGCGGTGCCGGACGCGGCTCAGGCGTCCTGGAACCGCCGGCGCAGCCACGCGTGGGCCTCCGCCGGGCTCGCGGCCACCGGTACGCCCTCCGGGGCCGGGGGGCGGCGGACGACCACGACCGGAACGTCCGCCTCGCGGGCCGCGGTCAGTTTGGCCGAGGTCGCCGCCGCCCCGCTGTCCTTCGTCACGAGGACGTCGATCCGGTGGCGGCGCAGCAGCTCGCGCTCGCCTTCGAGGGTGAACGGGCCCCGGTCCAGGAGGACTTCCATGCGGGGCGGGGCCGGCGGCCCGGGGGCGTCCACGGAGCGGACGAGGAACCACATATCCTCAAGGTGTGCGAAGGCCGCCAGGCCCATCCGGCCCGTGGTCAGGAACGCGCGCTCCCCCAGCGCGGGCAGCAGCCCGGCGGCTTCCGCCAGGGAGGCGACCGGGTGCCAGCGGTCGCCCGGGCCCGGCTCCCAGCCGGGGCGGCGCACGGCCAGCAGCGGAACGCCGGTGGCCGCGGCGGCCTCCGCCGCGTTGAAACTGATCGTGCCGGCGAAAGGATGGGTGGCGTCGATGAGCGCGTCCACCTGCTGCTCGCGCAGCCACCGGGCGAGGCCGCCCGGGCCTCCGAACCCTCCGATGCGGACCTCGCCCGCCGGCAGCCGGGGCTCCGCCACGCGCCCGGCCAGCGAGGTCGTCACCTGCAGCCCGGGGTTCGCGTCGAGCTCGCCTGCCAGCCTGCGGGCCTCGGTCGTGCCACCCAGGATGAGGATGTGGGGGCGGCGGCGGTCGATCACGGGGGGCCTTTCTGTGCGGCTTGGTTCGGGTTTGCTGGGTTTGCAGGGATTGCCCGGACTTTCCCCTGCGGGTTCGTCCGGGTCTTTCCGCTCAGACTACGGCCGGTGGCTGCCATGACCGGCACCGCCATCGGTGCAGGTGCCGGTGCCGGCTCCGGCTCCGCCGGCAACGCCGTCGGCGGGCGCGCCGCCCAGCTACAGCACACCGGCCTCCGCCACGGCTGGACCACCGGCGCGTGCGCCACCGCCGCCACCACCGCCGCGTACACGGCGCTCCTCACCGGCGAGTTCCCCGACCCCGTCACCATCACCCTGCCCAAGGGGCAGACCCCCGCGTTCGCACTCGCCGCGGAGCGGCTGGAGTCCGGGGACCGCGGTCCCTCCGCCATGGCCGGCATCGTCAAGGACGCCGGTGACGATCCGGACGTCACGCACGGCGCGCTGGTCCGCTCGACGGTACGGGCGCTGCCGCCGGGTTCGGGAGTCGTCTTCCGGGCCGGGCCCGGCGTGGGCACCGTCACCCGCCCCGGGCTGCCCCTGGACGTCGGCGAACCCGCCGTCAACCCCGTGCCCCGGCAGATGATGCGCGACCACGTCGCCGAGGTCGCCGCCCGGCACGGCGGCTCGGGCGACGTCGAGATCGAGATCTCGGTCGACCACGGCGCGGAGATCGCCCGCTCCACCTGGAACCCCCGGCTCGGGATCCTCGGCGGCATCTCCATCCTCGGCACCACGGGCATCGTCGTGCCGTACTCGTGCTCCGCCTGGATCGACAGCATCCGGCGCGGCGTGGACGTCGCCCGCGCGGCGGGCCGCCGCCACGTCGCGGGCTGTACGGGGTCGACGTCCGAGAAGGTCGCGGTCGCGGTGCACGGCCTGCCGGAGGACGCCCTGCTGGACATGGGCGACTTCGCGGGGGCGGTGCTCAAGTACATCCGCCGGCATCCGGTGGACCGGCTCACCGTCGCGGGCGGCTTCGCCAAGCTCTCGAAGCTGGCGGCGGGCCACCTCGACCTGCACTCGGGGCGCTCCCAGGTCGACAAGGGGTTCCTCGCGGAGCTGGCCCGGCACGGGGGTGCCGGCGACGAGCTGGCGGCCGCCGTCGCCTCCGCCAACACGGGGCTGGAGGCCCTGCGGTTGTGCGAGGCCGCCGGCGTTCCGCTCGGCGACCTCGTCGCCGCCACCGCCCGCGACGAGGCGCTCGCCGTGCTGCGCGGCGCGCCCGTCG
>NZ_JBPQTW010000082.1:0-27403 GCF_051386535.1 Streptomyces sp. URMC 127 | reverse complement strand
GGCCGGGCGCCCCTTCGGCGAAGCCCGCCCGGCCCGCCGCTTCCTCGGCCCACCGCCCCGGCGGAAAGGGCGGCGCGTCAGGCGACCCGTACGCCCCCGGGAACCGCGTGCCCTGCAGCGCGGCCGACACCGAAATCGTTGCCGCGCCGGTCTCACGCCCCCTGAACCACCTGCTGCTCACGGTCACCAACAAGGGTTCGAAGATGTGCGACCTGACGGGCTATCCGGTCGTGAAGTTCGAGGGGGCCCAGTCCGTTCCGCCGGTCGTCGAGGAGAGCAAGCCGCAGGCGGTGACCTCGCTGCCGCCGGGCGGGAAGGGCTACGCCGGCGTGATCCTCTCCGCGGGCGACGGCAGCGCCGGTGAGGGCTGGACGGCGCGGAGCCTCCAGGTCGGCTTCCAGGGCAGCGAGCGGATGGCCGACGCCGCCCTGCAGGCGAAGGGCGTGCACGTCGACAGCTCCCTGCGCGTGACGTACTGGGTGGCGGAGCCCGGGGACGCGCTCTCCTGAACGCACACGGGCCGGCACACCGTCCCCACCATCCCCACCCTGCGCTGGCGCCAAGCCGGACTTGACTTGGCGCCAATAGCGCGCCACGGTGGTGTCATGAACGCCAAACCGCGTGTGCAATCCCCCGTGACCCTGCCCACCGACCGCCCGGCCGACTGTCCCTTCGACCCGCCCGCCGGGCTCGGCGCCCTGCGCGAGGAGCAGCCGCTGGTCCCGATGCGCTACCCCGACGGACACGTGGGCTGGCTGGCCACCGGCTGGTCCACGGTCCGCGCGATCCTGGCCGACCCCCGCTTCAGCTCGCGCTACGAGCTGCTGCACTACCCGCTCCCCGGAGGCCCCGAAGGCAGCCTGCCGCCGGCGCCGACCGGGGACATGACCGGCATGGACGCCCCCGGGCACACCCGCTACCGGCGGCTGCTCGCCGGGAAGTTCACCGTCCGCCGGATGAACGCGCTCACCGAGCGCCTGGAGGAGATCACCGCCGGGCACCTGGACGCGATGGAGCGGCGGGGCGGCCCGCTGGACCTCGTGGAGGCGTTCGCCCAGCCCGTACCCGCGCTGATGATCTGCGAGCTGCTGGGAGTGCCGTACGCGGACCGGGAGGTCTTCCAGCGGCACACGGCGGCGCTGATGGACCAGGACTCGTCGGCGGAGGAGATGCAGGCCGCGATGGCGGGCCTGCAGGAGTACATCCAGGCGCTGGTGCCGGCCAAGCGCGCCGAGCCCACCGACGACCTGCTCAGCGACCTGACCGCGAGCGACCTCACGGACGAGGAGCTCACCGGCCTCGGCAGCTTCCTGCTGGGGGCCGGGCTCGACACCACCGCGAACATGCTCGCGCACGGCGCCTTCGCCCTGCTGAGCAACCCGGACCAGCTCGCCGCCCTGCGCACCGACCCGGGTCTCGCCGACCGGGCCGTCGAGGAGCTGATGCGCTATCTGACGGTCGCCCACACCACCGTGCGGTCGGCCTTGGAGGACGTCGACGTGGACGGCCTGCTGATCAGGGCCGGCGAGACGGTCACCCTCTCCCTCCAGGCCGCCAACCGCGACCCGGAGCGCTTCCCCGCCCCCGACGCCCTCGACCTGCACCGCAGGGCCACCGGGCAGCTGGGCTTCGGCCACGGCATCCACCAGTGCCTGGGACAGCAGCTGGCCCGGGTCGAGATGCGGGTCGCCTTCCCGGCGCTCTTCGCCCGCTTCCCGTCGCTGCGGCTGGCCGTCCCGCCCGGGGAGGTGCCGCTGCGCCACCGCTCGAACATCTACGGCGTGCACCGGCTCCCGGTCACCTGGGACGAGCGGTGACCGGCGCCCTTGTCGGAGAACTCGAAGTCGGAGAACCCGAAGTCGGAGAACCCGGAGCGCTCAGAACACCAGGCCCGTCAGCGGCGGGATGTCCGGCGTCCCCTGCCAGAAGCGGAACAGCTCCTGGCCCCAGTACGTGTCCCACGGCGTCACGCCGAGGGACCGCAGGACCGCGTCGATCATGTCGAAGAACGCGTGGTTGACCTCGGGGATCCACAGGAAGCCGAAGACGGCCAGTATCCCGAACGGGGCGAACGGCTCCACCTGGCGCCGCACCTTGTACGACAGCCAGGGCTCGGCCACCCCGTAGCCGTCCAGGCCGGGCACGGGCAGGAAGTTGAGGATCGCGGCGGTCACCTGCAGCTGGGCCATGAAGCCGAGCGCGTAGCGGAAGTGGTCCGGCATGCCGTCCGTGGCGCCCAGCCAGAAGGGGGCCGTGACGACCACGGCGAAGGCGGCGTTGGTCAGCGGCCCCGCGGCCGAGATCAGGCTGTGCTTCCAGCGGCTGCGGATGCGGTGGCGCTCGATGAAGACCGCGCCGCCGGGCAGGCCGATCCCGCCCATGATCACGAAGATCACCGGCAGCACGATGCTGAGCAGGGCGTGGGTGTACTTCAGCGGGTCGAGCGTGAGGTAGCCCTTGGCGCCGACCGTGAGGTCGCCGCCGAACAGGGCCGTGCGCGCGTGCGCGTACTCGTGCAGGCACAGGGACACGACCCAGCCGGAGACGACGAAGAGGAAGACGGCGAAGCCCGGGCTCGCCGAGTAGTCCGTCCACACCGCCCACATGGAGACCGCCATGATGGCGACGAGGGCGAGGAAGACGGGGCTCACACGCCGTTCGCCGCGGCTCGCTGTCGACATATACCTGCGCTCCTGTGAGGTGGGTCCTGGCCGTACCGGGAGGTACCGGGGTGACGGTACTTGCCGGGCCCCTCCCGCGCGTAACCCGGGCGTGCGGTCCGGGAGAGCGGCCGGGAGAGAATGGGCGGGTGCGTTACGGCATCCTCGGCACCACCCAGGCCCTCTCCGGCGACGGCCGGCCCGCCTCCCTCGGCGGCGCCCGGCTGCGCGCCCTCCTCGCCGCGCTCGCCCTGCACCCGGGGCGCGTGCGGACCGCCGAGGCGCTGATCGACGCCGTCTGGGAGGACGAGCCGCCCGCGGACGCGGCGGGCGCGCTGCAGGCCCTCGTGGGCCGGCTGCGCCGCGCCATCGGCCACGCCGCCGTGGCCTCGGCGGCCGGCGGCTACCGGCTCTGCGCCGGGCCCGAGGACGTCGACCTGCACCGCTTCCTGCGGCTCGCCGACGAGGGGGCCCGGGCCCTGGCCGACGGCGACCCCGCCAAGGCCGCCGACCTGCTGGACGAGGGGCTGGCCCTGTGGCGCGGCCCCGCACTCGCCGACCTCCCGGGCCGGGCGGCCCCGGCCGTGCGCTACGAGGCCCGCCGCCTGGACGCCCGGCGCACGCGCCTGGCGGCCGCGGTCGCCCTCGGGCAGGCGGAGCAGGTCCTTCCGGAGCTTGCCGCGCTGTGCGAGGAGCACCCGCTGGACGAGCCGCTGCACGCCGTCCGCCTGCGCGCCCTGCGCGCGGCCGGCCGCCCGGCGGAGGCCCTCGCCGCCTACGCCGGCCTCGCCCGCGACCTCGCGGACCGCCTCGGCACGGACCCGGGCCCGGAGCTCCGCTCGCTCCACGCGGAACTGCTGGCTCCGGAGCCCGCCGGGCCGGCGGCCGGTGCGCACGTACCGGCGGGGGCGGGGCTCCGGCCGGACGCGGGCCCGGGAGCGGCGGGCGGCTCCGCGGCGACCGGCCTGCCGCACGCCCCGGGCACCCATCCGGGGGCGGCACGCGGCACCGCGGCGCCCTACGGCACGACGGCAGCCTCCGGGGCTCCCGCCCCGGGCTCCCTCGCGGGCGCGGCCGCCCCTCCGCCCGGCAACCTCCGGGCCCGGCTCACCTCCTTCGTCGGCCGCGAGGACGACATCGCGTCCATCGGCGCCGACCTGCGCGCCCACCGCCTGGTCACGCTCCTGGGCCCCGGCGGGGCCGGGAAGACGCGGCTCTCGCAGGAGGCCGCGGAGGCCGCCGCCGCGGACGGCGGCGGCTGGACGGACGGCGTGTGGTTCGCCGAGCTCGCGCCCGTCGACGACCCGGCCACGGTGCCCGAGGCCGTGCTGACCGCGCTCGGCGGCCGCGAGACCGTCGTACGGACCACCGCCGACGGGCTGCGGGCGGCGAGCGACGCCTCCGCGGCCGACCCGCTGGCGCGGCTCGCCGAGCACTGCGCGCCGCGCCGCATGCTGCTCGTCCTCGACAACTGCGAGCACGTCATCGACGCCGCCGCCCTCCTCGCCGAGACGCTCCTCGCGCACTGCCCGGCCGTCACCGTGCTCGCCACCAGCCGGGAGCCGCTGGGCGTGCCCGGCGAGGCCGTGCGCCCCGTGGAGCCGCTGCCCGACACCGTGGCCCTGCGGCTGCTCGCCGACCGCGGCGCCGCGGCCCGCCCGGGCTTCCGCGTCGAGGACGACCCGGAGGCGTGCGCCGAGATCTGCCGCCGGCTCGACGGTCTGCCGCTGGCGATCGAGCTCGCGGCCGCCCGGCTGCGGCTGCTCAGCCCGCGCACCCTCGCCGACCGCCTGGACGACCGCTTCCGGCTGCTGACCTCCGGCAGCCGTACCGTCCTGCCGCGCCAGCAGACCCTGCGCGCGGTCGTCGACTGGTCCTGGGACCTGCTGGACGGCCCCGAGAAGGCCGTCCTGCGCCGGCTGTCCGTCTTCTCCGGCGGCTGCGACCTGGCCGCCGCGGAGGAGGTCTGCTCGGACGGCCCGGACGCCGCGCCGGCGGGCTCCTGCGCCGTGGCGGCCCGCGACGTCGCCGCCCTCCTCGGCTCGCTCGTCGACAAGTCGCTGGTGGTCGCCGCGCCCTCCGCGGGCGGCGAGATGCGCTACCGGCTGCTGGAGACCGTCGGGGAGTACGCCGCCGAGCGCCTGGACGAGTCGGGCGAGCGGGCCGCGGCCGAGCGCCGCCACCTCGTCGCGTACCGCGAACTGGCCCGCACCGGCGACCCGCTGCTGCGCGGCCCCGCCCAGGGCACCTGGCTGGAGCGCCTGGAGCTGGAGCACGACAACCTGCGCACCGCCCTGCGGCGGGCCGTCGCGGCGGGGGACGAGCAGGAGGCGCTGTGCCTGGTGCTGTCCCTGAGCTGGTTCTGGCAGCTCAGGGAGCACCGCGCGGACGCCGCGCACTGGGCGGAGGTCGTGGGCACGATGGGCCCCGACCCGTTCGCCGGACCGGCCGTCCCGGTCCCCCCGCTGTACGCGTCGTGCACCGAGCAGCCACCGCCGATGGCGCCCGACGTGCTGGCGGAGGCGCGGCGCGGGATCCACCTGACGCGGCTGATCAGCATCACGGACATGGCCATGATCCACACGCCCGAGATGCAGCGCAGGCTGCGCGTCATCGCCGCGGCCTACACCGACGGGCAGCCGCAGACCTGCCGCGTTCCGGGCTTCATCGTCTTCTTCGCCATCCTCATGACGGGCGACTTCGACGCGCTCTACCGGACCCTGGACACGATGGTCGCCCGCTGCCGCGAGCTGGGGTACGACTGGGAGCTGGGCCACGCGCTGCAGCTGCGCTCCAAGATCTTCAACGATCACCCCGGCGGGCTGGACCAGGCCACCGCGGACGCGGAGGAGTCCGTACGGATATTCCGGCGGCTCGGGGACTCCTGGGGCGTGGCGGAGGGCCTGACGGGCCTGGGCGAGGTGCACGAGCGGCGCGGGCAGTTCGGCCTCGCCGCCGAGGACTACCGCGAGGCCGTCGAGCAGGTCCGCGAGCTCGGCTCGACCGGGCAGCTGCCGGCGCTGCGCGCCCGGCTCGCCGGGGCGCTGGTGGAGGCGGGCACGGTCGGCGACGAGGAGGGCGAGCAGATGCTCCGCGACGCCATCGCGGAGGCGGAGCAGGGCAACACGGACGCCGCGATCTTCGGCCGGCTCCAGCTCGGCGTGCGGGTCGCCCGCGCCGGGCGCACGGCCGAGGCCCGGGAGATCTTCAACGAGCTGATGGCGGACTTCGGCATCCGCTCGGTGGTGATGTTCGAAAGCCTGATGCACGGTCAGATGGCGTGGCTGGACACGCTGGAGGGCCGCCCGCTGGACGCCCTGCCCAGGCTGCGCCAGGCCCTGTCGACGGCCGGCGACCCGCTGTCGACGCTGGCCGTGCCGCAGCTGCCCATGACGCACCTGCTGTTCGCCGCCTTCGCCCACGCCGAGGCGTCCGGCGGGGAGCACGCCGCCGCGGCGGCCCGCGAGGAGCACGCGCTGCGCGCGGCCCGGCTGCTGGGCGCGGCCGAGGCCCTGCGCCCGTCCGACTTCCCGGTGGCGACGGTGGAGCGCGAGGTGTACGAGCGCACGGAGACGCAGGTGCGCGAGGTGCTCGGCGAGGGTGCGTACGAGCGCGCGTACGCCGAGGGCGGCGGCCTCACCCTGGAGGAGGCCGCCGCCCTCGTATGACGCGCGCACCGCGGGAAGCCCGGCTCAGGTCTTCTTGCGGAACTTCGAGACGGCCAGCGGTGCGGTCACCACGGTGATGGCGACGGCCCAGGCCAGCGTCATCCACACCGAGTGGGCCACGGGCCCGCCGCGCATCAGGTGCCGGGCGGCGTCGGCGAGGTTGGACAGCGGGTTGTACTTGGTGAAGCCCTCCAGCCAGCCGGGCATCTTCGCGGTCGGCGCGAAGATCGAGCTGCCGAACTGCAGCGGCATCAGGACGAGCATGGCGATGCCCTGGACGGCCTGCGGCGTCTTCAGGGACAGGCCCAGCAGGATGAACACCCACATCAGCGAGGCGCCGAACGCCACGGACAGGGCGACCGCGGCCAGCAGGTGCAGCGGGGTGGTCGTGATGGACAGGCCGAGGGCGAAGCCCATGCCGAGCAGGATGGCGGTGGCCACGAGCATCCGGCCGATCTCGACCACGATCTTCGCGACGAGGACGGAGGACCGGGCTATCGGCATGGTGCGGAAGCGGTCCATCACCCCCTTCTTGAAGTCGTCGTTGACGCCGGTGCCGACGGCCATGGCGATGTTCATGCCCTGCATGGCCATCAGGCCGGGCACCAGGTAGTTGAGGTACTCCTTCTCGTGGCCCTTGCCGGCCATCGAGCCGCCGAAGACGTACGTGAAGAGCAGGATGAAGATGATCGGCATGATCACGGCGTCGAACATCGACTCCGGATCGGCCTTGATCTGCAGCAGGTTGCGGCGCGCGAGGGCGCCGATGTGCCGCAGGTTGGCCCGCAGGCCGATGCGGCCTTCACGGGCGGGCGCCGCCGCCGCGGGCGCGCCGAGCGTAGCCGCGCTCATGCGGCGACCTCCTGGAGTGCGTCGGTGTCGGCGCCGTCCTGCTGCGGGGCGGACGCCTTCTGGCCGGTGACGGCGAGGAAGACCTCGTCGAGGCTCGGCAGGTGGGTGGAGATGCCGGAGATCGCGAAGCCGCGCGAGCCCAGCAGGGCGACGACGGCCGTCAGCTGCTCGTCGCTGATGATGGGGACGTTGACGACGCCCTCGGCCTCGTCGGCGGTGGCGCCGGCGATCCCGTCGAGCTGGGCCTGGGCCAGCGCGCCGACCATCCGGTGCAGCTCGCCGCGGTCCGCCGGGCGTATCTGCAGGGTGCGGCCGCCGACCTTCGCCTTCAGCTCGTCCACCCGGCCGCCCGCGATGACCCGGCCGCGGTCGATGACCGTCAGCTCGTCGGCCAGCTGCTCGGCCTCCTCCATGTACTGCGTGGTCAGGAGGACGGTGGCGCCCTCGGCGACCATCCGCTGGACCTCCTCCCACACCTCGTTGCGGGTGCGGGGGTCGAGGCCGGTGGTGGGCTCGTCCAGATAGAGCACGGCCGGCCGGCCGATCATGGACGCCGCTAGGTCCAGGCGGCGGCGCATGCCGCCGGAATACTGCCCGGCGGGGCGCTTGGCGGCCTCCGTGAGGGAGAAGCGCTCCAGCATCTCCTCGCCGCGGCGCCGGGCCTCCTTGCGGGACAGGTCCAGCAGGCGGCCGATCATGTACAGGTTCTCGAAGCCGGACAGCTTCTCGTCCACCGAGGCGTACTGGCCGGTCAGGCCGATCACCCGGCGCAGCTGCCGGGGCTGGGCCACCACGTCGTACCCCGCGACGCGGGCGGTGCCGGCGTCCGGCCGGAGCAGGGTGGACAGGCAGCGCACGAGCGTGGTCTTGCCGGCGCCGTTGGGGCCGAGGACACCGAGGACGGTGCCCTCGCGGACGTCCAGGTCGACGCCGTTGAGCGCCTTGGTGGCGCCGAAGTGCTTGACGAGGCCGCGGACCTCGACGGCGTTCCCGCCGCCGCCCGCCCCCCGTGAGGTGTCGTTTCGCGTCATGCCCACCACGGTGCCAGGGGCCACTGACAACGCGCCGACAGGCCGCCGACAGGGGTGTCGGCGGCCTGTCGCCGCGGTGTCGGCGCGCCGTCTGCCAGGGGTGCCGCACCCCACTCTCGTCTGCCGCGGCGGGCTTCGCGGCGCCGGCTACTTGCTCGGGGTGCCGCACCCCACTCTCCTCCGCTGCGGCGGGCTTCGCGGCGCCTGGCTACCTGCTCGGGGTGCCGCACCCCACTCTCCTCCGCCGCAGCGGCGCGCAACCCGCCGCAAAGCGAACCGGCGGTGCCGGACCGGCCCGCAGGCCGGCACGGCACCGCCGGACAGCACCATCGGGGCTGATCACCACCGCGGCGGAAGAAGAGCGCCCGGCACGGCTTCGCAGTGCGCCTACCAGCCAGGGGCCGCAGCGCGCCGCAGGCGCTTAGTGGAACGCGTGCTCTTCCGACGGGTACGCGCCGTCCACGACGTCCTCCGCGAACGCGCGGGCCGCGTCGCCCAGGACCTCCCGCAGTTCCGCGTACTTCTTCACGAAGCGCGGCAGGCGCCCCGGCGTCATGCCGGCCATGTCCGTCCACACGAGCACCTGCGCGTCGCACTCCGAGCCCGCGCCGATGCCGACGGTCGGGATGTGCAGGGTGCGCGTGACCTCGGCGGCCAGCTCGGCCGGGACGAGCTCCAGGACGACGGAGAAGGCCCCCGCGTCCTGCACGGCCTTCGCGTCGCGCAGCAGCTGCGCGGCGGCCTCCTCGCCGCGGCCCTGGACGGGGTAGCCGCCGAAGGCGTTGACCGACTGCGGGGTGAGGCCGATGTGGGCCATCACCGGGATGCCGGCGTCGACGAGCAGCTTGATCTGGTCGGCGGACCGCTCGCCGCCCTCCAGCTTGACCGCTCCGGCCCCGGTCTCCTTGATCAGCCGCGTGGCGCTGCGCAGCGCCTGGACGGGGCCTTCCTGGTACGCGCCGAAGGGCAGGTCGGCGACGATGAGGGCGCGCTTGGTGCCGCGTACGACCGCGGCGGAGAGGATCGCGATCTCGTCCATGGTGACCGGCACCGTGGACTCGTAGCCGAGGTGACAGTTGCCCATGGAGTCGCCGACGAGGAGGACGGGGATGCCGGCCTCGTCGAAGACGGAGGCGGTCATCGCGTCGTAGGCGGTGAGCATGGGCCACTTCTCGCCGCGGACCTTGGCGGCGGCGATGTCGCGGACGGTGATGCGCCGGGAGCTCGTGCCCCCGTACAGCGCCTTGGGGTCGCGGCTGCTGTCCGGCTTCGGGGCAGGCGTCGTCGTCATGGCGGTGTGCTCCTGTGATGTGTCGTCTCGAGGCGCCCTGACGGCGTCCCCGGATCACCTCCCATGCTGACACGCCGCCCGCGGGCGGGAAAGGGCCGGGGGGCCGCGGGGGCGCACATCCGTTCGTCGGATCCGGGTAAAGGTTTTCCAATACGAGACGGGCCCGTATCGGAAAAGATCTAGGGTGGTGGACATGGCAGACGATCCCTCCGGCAACGGTCCCCCCGGCGCCGCCCCCGCCGCGCCGCCCCGGAGAGTCCCGGAGGCGGTCCACCGCAGACGCTGGGCGATCCTCGCCGTCCTGCTGCTCAGCCTGCTCATCGTGGTGCTGGACAACTCGATCCTGAACGTGGCGATGAAGACGATCGCCACCCCCGCCCCCACGGGCCTCGGCGCCACCCAGAGTGAGCTCGAGTGGGCCATAAACTCCTACACGCTGGTCTTCGCCGGGATCCTGTTCACGGCCGGCCTGCTGGGCGACCGGCTCGGCCGCAAGAAGGTCCTGCTCTTCGGCATGGTGGTCTTCGGCGCCGGGTCGGTGCTCTCGGCGTTCTCCGGCTCGCCCCACGAGCTGATCGCGTTCCGCGCGGTCATGGGCTTCGGCGGCGCGTTCGTCATGCCGGCCACGCTCGCCATCATCGTGAACGTCTTCGAGCGCGACGAGCAGCCCAAGGCCATCGGCATCTGGGCGGGCGCGGTCGGCCTGGCCGTCGCGATCGGGCCGATCACGGGCGGCATCCTGCTCGACCACTTCTGGTGGGGCTCGGTCTTCCTCGTGAACGTGCCGATCGTGATCACCGCCGTGATCGCGATGTCCCTGCTCGTCCCCGACTCGAAGGACCCGCGGCCCGGCCGGCTGGACCCGCTCGGCGTGGTGCTCTCCGTGGCGGGCCTGGTCCTGCTGGTCTACGGCATCATCAAGGGCGGCCAGCTCGCCGACTTCACCGATCCCGAGGTCTACGGCACGGTCTGCGGCGGTCTGCTCGTCCTGGTCCTGTTCGTCGTGCACGAGCGGCGCTCCACGCACCCCGCGCTCGACATGCGCTGGTTCCGCAAGCCGGCGTTCTCGGCCGCCGTCTCGTCCATCGCGCTGGTCTTCTTCGCCCTCATGGGCGTCACGTTCTTCACCGTCTTCTACACGCAGAGCGTGCGGGGCTTCACGCCGTTGCAGAGCGGGCTGCTGATGCTGCCGCTCGCGGCGGCCCACATGTTCTTCGCCGTACGCGTGCGCAGGGTGGTCGCTAAGCTCGGCGTGCGCGTCGTCTGCACGGGCGGCATGGTGATGGTCGCCGCGACGATGGCCGCCTTCCTGCTGCTCGACCGGGACACCCCGGTGTGGGTGCTGGAGGTGCTGCTGTTCTTCCAGGGCGCCTCGATGGCGCACATCATGCCGCCCGCCACCGTCTCGATCATGCAGTCGCTGCCGCGCGAGAGGGCCGGCTCGGGCTCGGCCGTGAACAACACCTTCCGGCAGCTCGGCGGGGCGCTCGGCATCGCCGTGCTCGGCTCCGTGCTGTCCACGACGTACCGCGACGGGATCTCCGCGCGGCTCGACGCCGTGCCCGGCCTGACCGGGGAAGCCCGGCACGCGGCGGGCGAGTCCATCGAGGCCACGCTGAACGCGGCGGCCCGGCTCGGCCCGCAGGGCAAGGCAATCGTGGGCCCCGCCAACGACGCCTTCGTCCACGCCATGCACGTCACCGCCCTCTGCGCCAGCGCGTCGGCGCTGCTCGGGGCGGTCGTGGTCGGGCTGTTCCTGCCCAAGCGGGGGTCCGCGCCCCCGGCGGCGGGGGCCGCGCGGCCGGACGGCCGGAAGGAACAGGCGGGGGCGGGCGCATGACACAGACCACGGCAAGGGAAACACAAGCGCCGGCAGCAGCAACGACCGCCGCGGCCCCGCCCGGCACCGCCGAGCGGCGCGGCCGGCCCCGTAACGCGGCCCTCGACACCGCCGTCGTCGAGACCGTCCTGCGCCTCCTCGAAGAGGGCGTCCCCCTCGGCGCGCTGTCGATGGAGCGCATCGCGCGCGAGGCCGGCATCGGCAAGGCCACGGTCTACCGCCGCTGGCCCGGCAAGGAGGCGCTGATGCTCGACGTCATGCGCTCCCTGGAGGACGAGGCCCCCGAGCCCGCCGGCGCATCCGTACGGGACGACCTCGTGACGCTGCTGGAGGTGCTGCGCCGGCGCGGCCTTGCGAAGCGGGAGTCCGCCGTCCTGCGGACGGTCCTCGCGCAGGTCAAGGCGCATCCGAGGCTCTGGCAGGAGTACCACGAGAAGGTCGTCCGGGTCCGCCGCGAGGCGGTCCACGCCGTCCTGCGGCGCGGCATGGCCACCGGAGAGGTCCGCGCCGACCTGGACGTCGAGCTGATGGGCGATCTGATCGTCAGCCCCATGCTGTCGCGGGCGATGTTCCACGACCGGGCGGAGCTGCCGGAGGATCTGCCCGGGAAGATCGTCGACGCGGTGCTGGCGGGGATCCGCCCGCGCTGAGGGGCGTCCTCTCCCGCCGGCCGCGGATTATGCCCGTTCTGTCACAGCACGCCCCGTGGGCCGCCGGTCCGGAACCCCGGTCCGCCGGGCCGTCGTCCTCCCCTGCGACACCCCTTCCAGGGGTGCCGGGCAAGAAGCGGAAGCAGCGCATGCCGCGCCCGCCGGGTGATCACCTATCGTCTGGTGGGCGGGGCCGCAGCGGAAGAAGATTGAGGGCAACGGATGGCGCAGGCGTACATGCAGGAGACGGGCCGAGACGGGACCGGTC
Organism: Streptomyces sp. URMC 127; assembly: GCF_051386535.1. Taxonomy (NCBI): domain Bacteria; kingdom Bacillati; phylum Actinomycetota; class Actinomycetes; order Kitasatosporales; family Streptomycetaceae; genus Streptomyces; species Streptomyces sp. URMC 127. The sequence continues at coordinate 15,143 of NZ_JBPQTW010000082.1, read as the reverse complement.
CGGAGCGGACCGGATCCGGGGCCCGGCGCCTCATGGACAAGTGGCGGGACCGCGGCGTCTGGCGGCGCGGCATCGTCCTCGCCGTCATCGCCGGCCTGCTGGGGCTGCTGATGCTCCTGCACACCCAGCTCCCCAACCGGATCGGCAACCTCGGCAGCCTGACCGAGACCTTCCTGCCCTGGCTCGGGCTCGCGATCCCCGTCCTGTTCGTCCTCGCGCTCGTGCGGCGCTCGGCGACCGCGCTCATCGCGCTGCTGCTCCCGGTCGTCACCTGGGTGAACCTCTTCGGCGGGCTCCTCAGCGACAAGACCGCCAAGGGCGGCAACTTCACGGTCGCCACGCACAACGTGAACGCAGAGAACCCCGACCCCGCCGCCACCGCCCGGGCCGTCGCCGCCTCGGGGGCGGACGTGGTCGCCCTGGAGGAGCTCACCAACACCTCGCGCTACGAGAAGGCGCTCGCGGGCTCGTACAAGTACCACTCGGTCCAGGGCACGGTCGGCATATGGAGCAAGTACCCGCTGGAGCTGGTGCAGCCCGTCGACATCCGGCTCGGCTGGGTGCGGGCCCTGCGCGCGACCGTCCGCACGCCCCAGGGGCCGGTGGCCGTGTACGTCGCGCACCTGCCGTCGGTGCGCGTGAAGTTCAACGCCGGCTTCACGGCGGGGCAGCGCGACCGCAGCGCCGAGGCGCTCGGCCGGGCCATCGCCCAGGAGCCGGAGAAGCGCGTCGTCCTCCTCGGCGACCTCAACGGCACCATGAACGACCGCTCCCTCGCCCCCGTCACCTCGCAGCTGCGGTCCGCGCAGGGCGCCGCGGGCGACGGCTTCGGCTTCAGCTGGCCGGCGAGCTTCCCGATGGCCCGGATCGACCAGATCATGGTGCGCGGGATGGACCCCGTCTCGGCGTGGACCCTGCCGGAGACGAAGAGCGACCACCTGCCGGTGGCAGCACGCGTCAAGATCTGAGCCCCCTTCTCCCGTCTCCCGGCCGGGGAGCGGCTACCTCATGAGCCACTCCCTGGCCAGCAGCATGACCTCCTGGCGGCTGCGGCCACCGTGGTCGGCGGCCATGAAGCGGGTGCCGATCCGGGACGAGAAGGTGAGCAGGGCGCGCACCTCGACCTCGTCCTCGTCGGCGCAGAACGAGCGGTACAGCGAGCGCAGGTAGTCCATGCGCCGGTTGTCCACGCGCCGGAGCCGCTCGGCGACGGCCTCGTCGCGCCGGGCCCAGTCGCGGACCGCGAGCTCGGCCGTCACGCTGGTCACCGATCCGTCGGAGGCGGCCGCGACGATCGCGAACAGCCGCGCCAGCCTGGCCCGGGCGTCTCCCCCGCCGCCCTCGGCCTGCTCGATCACCACCTCCGTGACCTCGCGCTCCCACGTGTCGAGCATCTCCGCGAGCAGCGCGTCCCGGTTGCGGAAGTAGCCGTAGAAGCCGCCTTTGCTGACGCCGAGGGCCTGGGCGAGCGACTCGATCCGGACGGCCTCGGGGCCGCCCGCCGCGAGCGCCCGCAGCCCCTCCTCGATCCACTTGTCGCGGGGCGTGCGGATGGCGCCCATGACCGTGTCTCCTCTCACCCGACCCCCCGCCTATACGGCACCGTATAGAGGGTCTACCGTTTCATCCATACGGCATCGTATAGATGGGGGAAGCAACATGAGGCTGCCGAGCACCGCACACACCTCCCGTCCCTGGCGCATCCACGAGATCGCCTACGACTTCCGCGTGGAGGACGTCTGGGACCTGCCGACACCGGGCGGCCCGGACGACCTCGCGCACCTGGTGAGGCAGATCTCGGCCGGCAAGGGGGACATCGACGCCCCCGTGGCCCGCGCGCTCTTCGCGATCCGCTGGAAGCTCGGGGCGCTGCTCGGCTGGGACAAGCCCGCCACCGTCGTCGGCGCCCGGGTGGCGACCCTGCGGGACCGCCTTCCGGCCGACCTCCGCGACGGCCTCCGGGGCCCCGGCTTCGGCAAGTTCACCTCCGTCTACCAGACCCACGACGAGTGGGCGGCCGAGATGGCCAACGCGACCATGCACGGCGTGATGCACATCGGCTGGGTCCCGGACGGGACCGGCGGCCACCACGCCCGCATGGCCGTCCTGGTGAAGCCCAACGGCCTGTTCGGCGCCGCCTACATGGCGGGCATCAAGCTGTTCCGGTACGTGGGGGTGTACCCGGCGCTGCTCCGGCAGATCGGACGGGACTGGGAGAAGAGCGCCCACGAGAGGAGCGCGGCCCGGGAGGCGTGACCGAGAGGCGTGACCCGCGAGGCGCGGCCCGGGAGGCGTGACCCGGGAGCGCGGGCGGATGCGGCGGGGCCATCCCGTACCCTGGACGGCTTGCCCCGCACCCCCGTTCGAAAGGCCTCCTCATGCCCCTGGCGCTGCTGGCGCTCGCCGTCTCGGCCTTCGGCATCGGGACCACCGAGTTCGTGATGATGGGCCTCCTGCCCGAGGTCGCCGGTGACCTGGGGACCTCCGTCCCCACCGCCGGCTATCTGGTCTCCGCCTACGCGCTCGGCGTCGTCTTCGGCGCCCCGCTGCTCACCGCGCTCGGCGCGCGCGTCCCCCGCAAGCGGATGCTGATCCTGCTCATGGGCGTCTTCACGCTCGGAAACCTGGCCTCGGCGCTCGCGCCCGGCTTCGGGACGCTCGTCGCGGGCCGGGTCCTCGCCGGGCTGCCGCACGGCGCGTTCTTCGGCGTGGGGTCCGTGGTGGCCGCCCGCCTCGCGGGCGAGGGGCGGCAGGCGCGGGCCGTCGCCATGATGTTCCTCGGCCTGACCGTCGCCAACATCGTCGGCGTGCCGGCGGCGACCCTGCTGGGCCAGCACCTGGGCTGGCGCGCGACCTTCCTCGTCGTGACCGGCATCGGCGTCCTGGCCATGGCCGCGCTGGCGCGGCTGATCCCCGACCTGCCGCACGAGCAGGGCGCGGGGCTCGGCCGGGAGCTGCGCGCGCTCGGCGGCCGCCAGGTGCTGCTCGGCCTGCTGACCACCGTCTTCGGCTTCGCGGGCGTCTTCGCCGTCTACAGCTACCTGTCGGCGATGGCCGTCGAGGTCACCGGCTTCTCCGAGACCTCGGTGACGTTCGTGCTGGCGCTGTTCGGCACCGGCATGACGCTGGGCGTCCTCGCGGCCGGGCCGCTCACCGACCGCGCCCTGCGCCCCACGCTGTACGGGGCCCTGGCCGGGCTCGCGGCGGTCCTGGTCGTCTTCGACTTCACGGTGCACGTGAAGTGGGCGGCGCTGGTGACGGTGGTCCTGCTGGGCGCGGCCGGCTCCATGACCAGCACCCCGCTGCAGATGCTCATCATGAACAAGGCCAAGGCCGCCCCCACCCTCGCCGCCGCCTCCAACCACTCCGCGTTCAACCTCGCCAACGCGGGCGGCGCGTGGCTCGGCGGCGTCGCCATCGCGGCGGGCTGGGGCTGGACGTCGCCCACCCTGGTGGGCGCGGCCCTCGCCGCCGCGGGCCTGCTGTGCGCGATCGTCTCGGGCGCGCTGGACCGCGACGGCACGGAGCCGTCCCGCGTCGTCGCCTCGCACGGCGCGGACCGCGAACGGGACGCGGCCCGCGAGCAGGTGGGCTAGCCCGTACGGCCGGAGCGGGCCCTGCGGCCCGCTCCGGCCTCACCGCCCCTCTACCCCTTGTCCCTTTGCCCCTTGACCCTCTGCCCTCGGCGAATCTGCCGGGGGCAGAGAAGTGTGCCGCGGCGCCCCCGGCGGCCGGAGAGTGATGGGGAACCGGACCACGCGTCCGCCAGGCCAAGGAGGCCCGATGTACCCACTCGCTCTCGCACCGCGCGCCGCCGACGGCGACCCGTCCCCCACCCGTTTCGACGACCACCTCGCCTCGCTGCTCCTCATGCAGCGCATCGTCGTGCTCGGCACGGAGGTGAACGAGGTCTCCGCCAACCGCGTCTGCGCGCAGCTGCTCCTGCTGTCCGCCGAGGACCCCCGTACGGACATCTCGCTCTGCATCAACAGCCCCGGCGGCTCGGTCACGGCCGGGCTGGCGATCTACGACACCATGCGGCTGATCCCCAACGACGTCTCCACCCTGGCCATGGGATTCGCCGCCAGCATGGGGCAGTTCCTCCTCACCGTCGGGACGCCGGGCAAGCGCTACGCCCTGCCGAACGCGCGGATCATGATGCACCAGCCGTCCGCCGGGATCGGCGGCACCGCCGCCGACATCGCCATCCAGGCGGAGAACCTCGCCTTCACGAAGAAGGCCGTCGAGCGCATCACCGCCGAGCACACCGGCCAGTCCGAGGAGACCATCTCCCGCGACGGCGACCGCGACCGCTGGTTCACGGCCGAGGAGGCCAAGGAGTACGGCATGATCGACCGGGTCGTCACGTCACTCGACGACGTCCGCCCGGCCGGCGCGAAGCGACGGATCGGACTCTGACGCCATGAGCCAGTACACGATCCCCACCGTCGTCGAGCGCACCTCCAACGGGGAGCGGGCCTACGACGTCTTCAGCCGGCTGCTGTCCGAGCGCATCATCTTCCTCGGCACGGAGATCGACGACGGCGTCGCCAACGTCGTCATCGCCCAGCTCCTGCACCTGGAGTCGGCCGGCCCGGACACCGAGATCGCCCTCTACATCAACTCGCCGGGCGGGTCCTTCACTTCCCTCATGGCGATCTACGACACGATGACGTTCGTCCGCGCCCCCATCTCGACGTTCTGCGTCGGCCAGGCGGCCTCGACCGCGGCGGTCCTCCTCGCCGGAGGCGACCCGGGGCGGCGCTTCGTCCTCGAACACGCGCGGATCCTGCTGGGGCAGCCGGTGAGCGGCGGCCGCCAGGGGACGGTCTCGGACCTCACCCTCCAGGCCAAGGAGATGCTCCGCATCCGCTCGGAAGTGGAACAGGTCCTCTCCCGGCACACCGGCCACGACGTGGCGTCCCTCCGGGCGGACATGGACCGCGACAAGGTCTTCACCGCGCACGAGGCCGTGGCGTACGGGCTCGCCGACGAGGTGCTGAGCTGCAGGGCGCTGCAGACCGCGGCCTGAGGGAGCCTGAAGGGGCCTGAAAGCTTGATGGGAGAAGGCGGCTGCACCACGGGGGTGTGCGGCCGCCTCTCCGGGCGTCAGCCTTCAGGCTGCCAGGCGCACTTCGCCCCGGTGCGGGGCCGTCGTCCGCTGCGCGACCGGCCGTACGTGCAGCGCTTGCGTGCGCGCGTGCGTGCGCGTGCGCATACGGCTGGCCAAGCGGACGAGCTCCTGCTGCACCAGTGCGAGGAGTTCGGCCAGGCTCAGGCCGAGCGCCCGCGCGGCGGCGGCGAGCACCTCGGACGACGCCTCCTTGCGCCCGCGCTCCACCTCGGACAGGTACGGCATGGAGATCTGCCCGGCGTCGGCCACGTCCTTGAGCGTCCGCTTCTGCGCCAGCCGCTCGCGCCGCAGCACGTCACCGAGGACGTCCCGCCAGAGAGGTTCCCTGGCGAGGGGCTCGCCGGTGAGGGGCTTTCCGGCGGGACGGAGAGGAATGACACGGGCGGCTGGTTCCGACGCTTGGCTGGTCACCTCTTCAGCGTAGGAGCACGGCAACGCTCCCGAGGTACCGAGCCGTTCTGCCGCCCGCGAAATCACGGCGGCCGGGCGCCCGGCCGCCCTCCCCGATCCTTCCCAAACGGGTGAGAACCCCCGTAACCCGCCCGTCCTCCCCGCGCCGTGCGGAAGACTTCCGTCGTATGGACGCCGTACGGGTCGCACTGCTGAGGGAAGTGCTCGCCGGGACCGAGTGGTTGCAGGACACGCGCCGGTTCGCCGGGGCGCTGCGGGCCTCCGTGGCGCGGCGGCACGGGGGGCTGCTGCTGGTGGGGACCGAGGGGTACGAGCCCTGGCACCTGGCGGCGCACCTGGATGACGAGGCCGCCTGGTCGGGGCTGCCGGAGCTGTCGCCCACGCTCGTGCGGCACCGCGTCCCGCCCGGGGTTCCCGCGCACTTGTCCGTCGGCCTGGGCAGGCTGGAGGCGGCGCGGCGGGGCGAGACGCTGCTGGTGGTGACGGCTGACGAGCCGGGCGACGGCCTCCTGGAGCGGGTGCACGACGCCCGGCGCGGCGGGGCGACCGTGCTGTCGCTGGACGGGGCGCCCGCGGAGGCCGGTGCGGAGATGCGGGCGCTGGCGCACGACCGGCTGGCGGTGCCGCCGCCCGCGCCGTGTTCGACGAGGACGGAGCTCGACCTCGACACCGTGCAGCACCTGGTCAGCGCGGCCGCCGGGGAGAACGGCCTGCCCGCGCCCCGCGGCGGGCGGCGGCGGTTCCGGGACCGGCTGGCCCGGCTCGCCGACCAGCTGGCGGCGCCTCCTCCGCCCCGCTGGTAACCCCTGCCACACACGACAAGCGGAAGCCTCGCTTCGAAAAAGCGTTTGCTCCCGATCTTCCGCTTATGGACCATGGTCTCCCGTGACTGCGCAAGACCCCCCTCCCCCGTCTTCTCCTTCTTCTCCTTCTTCTCCTTCTTCTTCGCACCGGCGCCTGCGCGCCCTGCTGCCCGACCTGACGCCCTGGCACTCCTCCCGCGACTTCCGCCGCATGTGGATCGCCGGCCTCGTCACCGTCTTCGGCACGTTCCTGACGTTCATCGCCGTGCCGCTGCAGCTCAAGGAGCTGACCGGGTCCGCGCTCGCCGTCGGCGCGGTCGGAGTGGTCGAACTGGTCCCGCTGGTCGTCTTCGGGCTCTACGGCGGCGCGCTCGCCGACGCCCTCGACCGGCGCAAGCTGATCCTGTGGACGGAGGCCGGCCTCGGCGTCCTCTCCGCCCTGCTGCTCCTCAACACGCTGCTGCCGCACCCCATGGTCTGGCCGCTCTACGTCGTGGCCGCCCTGGTCAGCGCCCTGAGCGGGCTGCAGCGGCCGGCGCTGCAGGCGATCGTGCCGCGCGTCGTCGCGCACGAGCAGCTGCCCGCGGCGATCGCGCTGAACTCGATGCGCTGGCAGATCGGCGCCATCGCGGGGCCGTCCCTCGCCGGCGTGCTCATCGCCTTCGCGGGCCTGCAGTGGGCCTACGCGCTGGACGTCGTCTCGTACGCCGTCTCCGCCCTGCTGCTCTTCGGGCTGGCCCCCTCCCCCGCCTCGCACGAGGCCGACAAGCCGTCCCTGCGCGGCATCCTGGAGGGCGCGCAGTACGCGTGGAGCCGCAAGGAGCTGCTCGGCACGTACGTGATCGACATGGCGGCGATGCTGTTCGCCTTCCCCACCGCGATCTTCCCGTTCCTGGCGGACGACCTGCACGCGCCGTGGGCGCTGGGCCTGATGTACGCGGCCGGCGCGGTGGGCTCCCTGGTGGTGAGCCTGACCAGCGGCTGGGCCTCGCGGGTGCACCGGCACGGCCGGATGGTGGTCTACGCGGCGCTGGGCTGGGGTGCGGCGATGGCCGTCGCGGGCTGGCTCGGCAACGTGTGGCTGGTGCTGCTGTTCCTGGCGGTGGCGGGCGGCTGCGACATGGTGAGCGGCCTCTTCCGCTCGGCGATCTGGGACCAGACGATCCCGGACGAGCTGCGCGGCCGGCTGGCCGGCATCGAGATGCTCTCGTACTCGATCGGGCCGCAGCTGGGCCAGGTCCGGGCGGGCGGCATGGCCTCCCTGACGAACGTGCGGGCCTCGGTGTGGGCCGGCGGGCTGGCGTGCGTCGCGTCGGTGGGCCTGCTGGCCGTGTCGCTGCCGAAGCTGATGTCGTACGACCAGCGGACGGACGAGCATGCGGTGCGGATGCGGTCCCTCAAGGCCGCGGAGGCGGTGGCCGAGGCGGCTTAGGCGGCTTAGGCGGCTTAGGCGGCTTAGGCGCCGCCGGGCAGCCCGGTGGGGGTGGGTCGCCGTGGCGGCGGGATGTTCTTGCCTGCGGCAAGAGCGGGCCGAAAGGCCACGCCTTTCATTCCGCCGCGACGGCGACCAGCCCACCGCTCACGTGACCGGCGGTGCCGGGCCGGCCTCAGCCGGCCTTCGGGCCCTCCCCGGCTCCGCCGGCATCGCCGGCGTCGTCGTTCCAGCGCGGATCCGTCCGCCACTCCTCGTTCCGCTCGCGCGCCGTCTCCATCGCGTGCGACGCCTCCTCGCGGGTGCCGTAGGGGCCCAGCCGGTCCGCGGCGCGGCACTCCGGGCCCTCCTCGACCCTGCCGTGCTTCAGGCAGTAGTACCACTCGCCCGGCCTGCCGGCCGGGCGCTTCTTGAACAGGGCCATCGGGATCTCCCTCACATCCGTTCTCTCGCCCACATGCTCCCCGATGGGCCCTGGCTACACTCGCTGACATGTCTGGCCAGTCGCTTCTCACGCCGGGGACCCTGTCCCCCACCCGCCCCGTTCCCGCCTCCATCGCGCGGCCCGAGTACGTCGGGAAGGCGGCGCCCACCCCGTACTCCGGCCCGGAGATCCAGGACGCGGAGACGATCGAGCGGATGCGCGTCGCGGGCCGCATCGCCGCGCGGGCGATGGAGGAGGCGGCCAAGCTGATCGCCCCGGGCGTGACGACGGACGAGCTGGACCGCGTCGCCCACGAGTACATGTGCGACCACGGCGCGTACCCGTCCACGCTGGGCTACCGCGGCTACCCGAAGTCGCTGTGCTCCTCCATCAACGAGGTCATCTGCCACGGCATCCCCGACTCGACGGTCCTGCGCGACGGCGACATCGTGAACCTGGACGTGACGGCGTACATCGGCGGCGTCCACGGCGACAACAACGCCACCTACCTGTGCGGCGACGTGGACGAGGAGTCGCGCCTGCTCGTGGAGCGGACGCGCGAGGCGCTCAACCGCGCGATCAAGGCGGTCAAGCCGGGCCGCCGGATCAACATCATCGGCCGGGTCATCGAGTCGTACGCCAAGCGCTTCGGCTACGGCGTCGTCCGCGACTTCACGGGCCACGGCATCAACTCGTCCTTCCACTCCGGCCTGATCGTCCCCCACTACGACAGCCCGCACCACGACACCCTGATTCAGCCCGGCATGACGTTCACGATCGAGCCGATGCTGACGCTCGGGACGTACGAGTACGACATGTGGGAGGACGGCTGGACGGTCGTCACCAAGGACCGGAAGCGGACGGCGCAGTTCGAGCACACGCTGGTGGTGACCGACACGGGCGCGGAGATCCTCACTCTTCCGTAAGCGCTGCGGGGCGGGCGTCCGGGCGCTACGGTTTTACCGACGGACCGTCGGGAAGACATTGACTTAGGTAAGCCTAAGTAGCAGGATGGCTTCTCGTCGCCACGCCCGTTCCCCCGGCCACCGGAGGTCCGCCTTGGACGCGCCCGCCAGCCCCGCCGCCAGCACGCCGTTCTCCACGCTCATCCGCACCGCCTCGCACGAGCAGCACACGGAGGCGGAGAACTCCACGTTCATGAGCGACATGCTCGGCGGCCGCCTCGGCGTCGACGCCTACCGCCGCTACACCGAACAGCTCTGGTTCGTGTACCGCGCCCTGGAGTCCGCCGCCGGGTCCCTCGCGGGCGACCCCGTGGCCGGGCCCTTCCTCCGCCCCGAGCTGGCCCGCACCGCCGAGCTGGAGCGCGACCTCGCCCACCTGGGCGGCCCGGACTGGCGCAGCGGCCTCACCCCGCTGCCCGAGACCGCGCAGTACGCGGCCCGCATCGAGGAGTGCGCGCGCGAGTGGCCCGCGGGCTACGTCGCCCACCACTACACGCGCTATCTCGGCGACCTCTCCGGCGGCCAGATCATCCGCGGCACCGCCGAGAAGACGTGGGGCTTCGCGCGCAAGGGCGACGGCGTCCGGTTCTACGTCTTCGAGGCCATAGCCAACCCGGCCGCCTTCAAGCGCGAGTACCGCGGGCTGCTGGACGCCCTGCCGGTGGACGACCTGGAGAAGCAGCGCGTGGTGGACGAGTGCAAGCGCGCTTTCGCGCTGAACACGGCGGTGTTCCGGGCGCTGGGGCGGGAGTTCCCGCTCACCGCCTAGGCACCGCCTGGTCACCGCCCGGTCACCGCTCAGCAGGAGCGCTGGTAGGCCACGTCGGAGAAGAGGTTCTTCCAGTCCTCCTCAGGGACGCTCGACGGGTTGGCCCGGCACAGGTCGGCGTAGAGGCGGTCGGTGTCGGGGTGGAGGAGGAAGGTGAGCGCGCCGCGGCTGCCGTCCTTCCCGCTCGTGACGGCAATGAGGGGCAGCCGGTCCGGGAAGAGGAGGACGCGGCTCGCTCCCGGCAGTGCGGCGAAATGCGGGGTGCGCCAGTCCCCGCCGGGGCCGACGTCCCAGATCCGCCAGGGGTCCTTGCCCGTCAGCAGCCGTCCGGCGTCCGGGCCGCGCTCGATCTTGTCGTTGTTCGTTTGGTCAAGGAGCATGGTCCGCGTCCTGCGCGGGTGCCGGAAGTCCTTCACGTCCCAGAACTGGACGCTGTTGTTCTGGTCGACGGCCGCCAGGATGTCGCCGCCGATCTCCTCGTAGCCGGACACGCCGGCCGGGATCAGACCGCCGCGCCGTGGCCGGTCGAGGTCCGAGAGGTCCCACAGCGCCACCTGCCGGCCGGGTTCCTCCGCCAGCAGCAGCTTCCGGTCCCTGGAGAAGCCGATGCTCCTGTCGGCCTTCATGCCACCGACGACTCCCGCCCGCCGGGGCCGGCCGGGGTCGGCGACGTCCCAGAGCTGAAGGTTCTCCTTCCCTTCCATGGTCGCGACGGCGCGGGACGTCAGGAACCAGATGCTCGCCGAGAAGTCACTCGTGCTGCCCTCGAACACCGACCGCCGCACGGGCGTGCGCGGCTTGCTCACGTCCCACAGCTCGATGCGGTGGTCGAACGTCCGCCCGACGGCCAGCAACCGACCGTCGGGGCTGAAGCCGAGGTTCACGTCCGGGGCGTTGAAGGGGATGTCGCCGCCCGGGACCGGGTCGCCGGGACCACTCATGTCCCACAACCGGAAGAGGTGGTCCTTGGTGGCCTCCGTGTACCGGTGGGCCAGAACGACTGACGTACCGGGCAGGAAGTTACGGATCTCCCAGGGCTCGGGAACGGTGAACTTCAGCCGCGGTGCCGTCCACCGGCTGACGTCCCACACCCGCCGCGTCTCGGCCCCGCCCTTCCTCGTCTCCTCCGTGATCATGAGGGTGCCGTCGTGGCTGATGGGGCTGGTCCCGGTGTCGGTGAAGGGCAGGGCACCGACGGCCGCCGGGGCGGGCGGCCGCTGAGGCCACAGCCGTACCGTGCCGTTCTCCCCGCCCGCCGCGACGTACGCCCCTGCCGGATCCCAGGCGACGGCTCGGGTGTACGTGCTCACCGGGAGGTGACTCTCGTCGGTGGCTCTGCCGAGGGCCGGGGCATCCGTGTCCTCGACACGCTGCAGGGTCAGCTCGCTCTTCGCGTACAGGGCAGATCTCTTGCCTTCCCACGCCAGGGTTGCGCCGTCCCTGCTGAAGCCGAGGGCGGGCAGGTCCTCGAACTCCCAGTACGTAAAGGTGTCCTTGGACGGGGCGAAGGGCTTCAACCGTTCGCCTCCCTCGACCGTCCATCCGGCCAGATGGCTCTTCCGGCTCGCGCCGACGAGCAGGTCGCGCCGCGGATGGAACGCGGCCCGCGTCGCCGTGCCGGTCGTCACCGTGTCCTTCAGGGCGGGCCGCGCCGGCTCCCGTACGTCCCACAGTCCGATCGCGCCCGTCCCGCCCTCCCCGTGCTGCCCACCCAGCGTGCCGCTGCTCACCGCCAGCAGCCGGCCGTCCCTGTTGAACGCGACGGACACCACGTCTTCCGAGGCGACCGTCCGGTCGGTGCGCAGCTCCGGCCGGGCCGGTTCGGCGAGGTCCCAGAGCAGGAGCCGGCCCTTTCCCAGGCCCGCCGCCAGCGTCCTGCCGTCCGGGCTGAAGACGAGCGAGGCTGCCGCCCCTCCTGGCGCTCCGCGCGCGCTGAGGCGCCGCGGGCGGAAGGGGTCGGCGGTGTCCCACACCGCGAACCCGCCGGCCGTCTGGGCGGCCAGCAGCCGCGTACGGGGGTGGAAGGCGACCGCCGCCGCGGAGCCGAGGTCCAGGGAGGCGGCCTTGCGCGGGGCGGCCGGGCGGCTCACGTCCCACAGCTGCAAGCGGCCGCCGCGGTGGCTCGCCGCCAGCACCCGGCCGTCTCCGCTGTACGCGACGTGGAGGACGGGCTCGCCCGTTCCCCTCAGATCCACCGGCACCTGGGACATCTGAGCCGCGTACAGGCTCGATCGGCTCTCCGGCGTGCTCGCCAGGCGGTACGAGGCCAGGCTCAACCGGAGGGCCGTCAGGGGGTCGCGTGCGCGCAGGCTGTCGGCCTTCGTCGCCAGTTGCTTGGAGAGCAGCACCGACTCCCGGTCCTCCGCCCGGTGCTGCGCGCCCCGCGCGAGAACGGCGAGCGTGGACGCGAGGACCGCGAGGACGACGACGATCGCGAGCCCCGCCCGCCGGAAGCGCTTCCGGCGCCGCTCGGCGCCCCCGCTGGCCGCCAGGAAGTCCTCTTCCACCGGGCGCATCGGCAGGCGCCCTCGCCCGTCGCCGGCCGTCAGGGAGCGGGCCGCCGCCAGGTGCTTGCCCGCGTACAGGCCGCTGGGCGGGCGGCCCGCCTCGGCCCAGGCATCGGCGGCGTCGCCGAGCCTGCGCCGCACCAGCAGCCCGTCGAGGTCGTCGTTGATCCACTGACGGAGCCGGGGCCAGCCGTGGAGCAGCGAGTCGTGGCAGAGTTGCGCCTCGTCGTCGTCCTGGACGACGAGGCGGGCGTCGGTGAGGCGTTGGAGCAGGGCCGCGTGGTCGGCGAGTTCACCGGTGGGGACGCGGCGCCGTACGGCTCTGCCGTCGCCGTCCACCAGCCGCACCATGCGCAGCACGAGTTCCCGTAAGTCTCGCTGCCCGTCGGCGTCGAGGGAGTCGTGGATGCGCTCGGCGGTGGTGCCGACGGACGTGCGGATGCCTCCGGTGGCCTGGTAGCCGGCGAAGGTCAGCCGGTTGCCCTGGCGGCGGGCCCAGGTCTCCTGCAGCGCGTGGGCGAGGAACGGCAGGGCGATGGCCCCGCGCGGGGCGGCATCCTCGTCCTCCAGCTCCCGCAGCAGGTGGTCGGCCAGGCCGTCCTCCAGGTCCAGCAGTACGCGCTTGGCGGGCAGCTTGATGGCCTCGCGCAGTTCGTCGCCGGTCATCGGGGGGACGGTGAACTGCCCCTCCCGCACGAGGCGGGCAAGCCTGGGGTCGCGCAGGCAGTGGCCGAAGTAGTCGGCGCGCAGACCGAGGACGATGCGGGGGCCTCGGCCGGGTTCCGCGCCGGTGAGGGCGCGGATGAACAGTTCGCGCTCCTCAGCGTCGTCGCAGTGCGTGAAGACCTCTTCGAGCTGGTCGACGATCAGGACGCGGGGCGGCCGCCTGCCGTCCACGGGAGCGCCGAACCGCCCCGCGCCCAGGTCCCGTTCGACCTCGCCGAAGGGCCGGCCCGTGGCCTCGGCCCAGCCGGCCGTGAGCGTGTGGAAGGGACGGGCGCCGGGCGCGGGCACGAACAGCGCGGAGCCGTGCCCCCCGCTGTCCAGCCTCGCGGCGAGGCCGGCCCGCAGCAGCGAGGACTTGCCGACGCCGGAGGGACCGACGAGGACGAGGGGGCGGCGGGATGCGGCGGCCGTCACCTTCTCGACCAGGGCGTCGGTGAGGTCCTTACGACCGAAGAAGAACTCGTGCTGCTCGGGCAGGAAGGGGCGCATGCCGGGATACGGGCAGTCGCCCTCGGACGGCGGCTCCGGGACGGGCGGGGCCGCGGGTGTGTAGCGGGGGTTGCGGGCGACGACCAGGTCGCCGATCCGGCCCTCGCTGCCGGCGTGGGGCCGGGCGGGCGCGCCCTGCAGACGGCGGTCGAGGTGGCGGTAGAGGCCGGCGAGGGTGAACTGCTGCGGGCCGCCCGCGTCGCCCTCCCGCAGCAGGCGCAGGAGTTCGCCGCTGAAGAGGGTGTACTCCTCGCCGTCCGGGGCGAACGCGGCGGCGTAGTGCGTCGCGGAGGCGAGGAGGAAGCTGCCGTGGGGGCGGGCCGAGGCGTACGGGTCGCGGCGCGGCCCCCGCTGGACGGCCTCCGCGAGCCCGGAGAAGCAGCAGTCGAGGATCACCACGGGACGGGCGGAGGAATCGCCGAGCAGGTTTCTGATCTCGGCGTACGGGACGGCGTGCACGGTGTCCTGCGCCGAGCCGGTGGCCGCGGTGGCGAGGTAGAGCTGCTCGGCGGGTCCGAGGAGCCCGTGGCCGACGAAGCAGAAGAGGACGACGCCGCCCTCGGCGCGGTCGGTCACGTCCTTCATGGCGGCGAGGACGTCCGGCGCCCCGGCCGGGTCGGTGAGCAGGGTGACGCGGTCGCCGCGCTCGTCCGCCATGCCGCCGGCCGTGCGGAGCGCCTCGGCGAGGGCGGTGGCGGAGCGGACGGCGCTCGGCAGGTCCGCGAGGGCACCGGAATACCGGCCCGTACCGACCACTAGGGCGTGGCAGTCCGGACCGGCCAGGTCCCTTCCGGCGCCCTCGTCCATGGTGGTCAGGGCCGGTCGGCCGGGAGCTCGCCGCGCCGGAGGGCCTCGGCCAGGCTCCGGGCCAGCTCGCCGCTGTCCCGGGCGTTCAGGTCCCGCACCTTCTCGGTGGAGACGGTGACCTGCGTACCGTCGGGCAGGGTGATGGTGACGGTCTGGTTGCCGCGGCGGTTCTGCAGCCAGGCGATGACCGCGGCCGACAGCGCGGCCGTCGCGCCGCCGGGCGCGAGGAGGAGGGTGAGGAACTCGGACGCCGCGCCCATGGTGCCGGGGGCGGGCTCGGGCGCGGGCTCCTGTCTGACGTGCGGCCGTAGTTCCGGATGGCGCTGCAGCCACCGGCGGAGATCGTTCAGTGCGGCGGGGCCGGTGCGCGTGCCCGTGTCCGGGCTGCTGACCGTCAGCGTTGCCTTCACTGCGCCCTCACTGCCCCTTTCACGCCTCACGTGCTTTCCGGGGCCACGAGGCTACACCGCAACGGGGGTGTGCTGAGCGGTAGTTCGGTCACGGTTGGCCATCGCCGCGGGGAAGGGCGGCGCCCCCTGCCGGGGCCGGTGAAGGCAGGGGGCGCCGGTCTGCGGGCGCGGGCGGTCAGCCCTGCGCGGGGCCGCGGCCGCGGCGGCGCGTGGCGAAGACGGCCCCACTGCCGGCCAGCACGAGGGCGCCTGCGGCGCCGAGGAGG
>NZ_JBPQTW010000081.1:0-27432 GCF_051386535.1 Streptomyces sp. URMC 127 | reverse complement strand
CCGCCGCACTCGTCGTTTCCGCGGCGCCAGCGGGCGCCGCGGCACCACCGCCCCCGGCCCCGGGCGAAGCGATCCCCGGGCAGCGGACGGAGACCCCCGCGCTGGTGACGGGCATCCGGGAGGGGGCCGACGCGGCGGGGAGCGCGGCCGACGCGGCGCGCAAGCACCTGGCGGAGAAGAAGGCGCGCTACCGGATCGCCGAGCCCGGCCGCGACCTGAAGCCCGTACGCACCACCGCGGACGGCGGGACGGAGACGGTGCGGCTGCAGCAAAGGCACCGCGGCGTCGACGTGCTCGGCGCACAGTACGTCGTCCGGATGGAACACAAGGACGGCAAACGCGTCGTCACCGGCACCTCCGGCAAGTACTTCACCGGCCTGACGGCCGGCACCACGCCCGAGGTCGACGAGGACCTGGCCGTCGAGCGGGCGGTGGACGCCACCTCGGACCGGCTCCGCGCGCAGCGCCCCGGCGCGGGCCCGGGGGTGGAGGAGAAGGCCAAGGGTACGGCGGCGCAGCCGCTGACCGGCACGTCCCGCGGGCTGGTCGTGCTGCCGAAGGGCCCGGGCGTCCTCACCCGGCACGTCACGGTGCGGGGCACGGACCCGGCCACCGGGGCGCCGGTGCTGCACGAGGTGTACGTCGACGCGAAGGCCGGCTATCCGGTCCTCCAGTACAGCGGAATCAAGACGTTCCGGGCCGCCGGGACGCCGGCCCCCACCGCGGGCAAGCCCGCCGCCGGGGCGCCCTCGGCGGGGGCGCGCGGCCCGGTGGGCTCCCGTCCCGCGGCCGCCACGGCCGACGACCCCGGAGTGAAGGGTTCCGGCGTCACGCTGGGCGGCCGGACCGTCGGCCTGGACCTGGCCCGTGACGAGGCGAGCGGCACGTACGTGATGCGCGACCACTCCCGCATGCGCGACAGCAGCAAGAACGTGCTCTCCACGTGGGACGCGCGGGGCAGGGGCGTGTGGGAGGCGTCGGGTGCCTGGCCCGAGGGCATCAAGGAGTTCGCCTCGCCCGCGCCCGCCTTCGGCAAGGAGGCGACCGACGCGGGCGCGGTCGACGCCCACTGGGCCGCGGGCAAGGTCTACGACTACTACAAGCAGGTCCACGGCCGCGACAGCCTCGACGGCCGCGGCATGACCCTCAACTCCCTGGTCGGCGTCTCCGACTTCGGCGGCACCTTCGCGAACGCGTTCTGGGACGGCACCAAGATGGTCTACGGGATCGGCGACGCCGAGTACCGGCCGTTCTCCGCGGCGCTGGACGTCGTCGGGCACGAGATGACGCACGGGGTCGTGGAGAACAGCGCCGGGCTCGTCTACGCGGGCCAGTCCGGCGCCCTCAACGAGGCCCTCGCCGACTACTTCGGCAACGCCGTCAAGACCGACGCCCTCGGCATCGCCATGGACAGCCCCGACGCCGGGCTGCTGGGCGACGGGCTGTGCCGGACGAAGGGCCCGCGCGAGTGCGCCGTGCGCGACCTGAACGACGGGAGGAACACCTCCAAGTCCTTCCTCGGCGTGGGCTTCGCCACGGACAACGGCGGCGTCCACCTCAACTCCACGATCTTCTCCGGCGCGCTGTGGGACCTGCGGGAGGACATCGACCGGACGCTCGCCGACCGGATCGTCTACAAGGCGCTCACCGCGTACATGACGCCGCTGGACGGCTTCACCGAGGGGCGGGCCGCGGTCCTCGCCGCCGCCCAGGACCTGAAGGTCTCCGGCAAGGAGCTGAAGGCCGTCGAGCGGTCCTTCAACGCCCACGGCATCGTGCCCGGCTGGGAACTCGCCCTCGGCGCCGACTCCGACCAGCTCTTCGCCCGGGTCAACACGGACGGCTCGCGGGTGGGGGCGGGCGGCGGCTGGTGGGCGGCGTCCAAGTCGGACGAGACCGGCTCCGAGCCGTACTCGGTGTGGGCCGGGCGCACGGACGGCACCGGCGCGCCCAGGCTGATGAGCCCCAACGACGGCCGCTACCACGTCAATCCGGTCACCGACGGCAGGACGGTGGTGTGGGAGGCCTACGGGCGGCGGTCGGTGGAGGTCCTCGCGCGGCCGCTGGCGGGAGGACCGGTCAAGAGCCTGCGGTCGCTGCGGCGCAGCCTGGCCCCGCTGGGCGTCGAGGGTGACGTCGTGGTCATGGAGACCAAGGGGCGCACGGTGTCCCGGTACGTGGAGTACGTACGGCTGAGCGACCGGATCCCGGTGCAGGTGGTGGACAAGCCCGGCGTGACGACGGCCTCCCCGTCGATCAGCCACGGCCGGATCGCCTACACCAGGACCGACCGGGGGTGGGACACGGGCGAGCGGACGTCCGCCGTCGAGGTGTTCGACCTCGCCACGGGCCGGACGACGGTCGTGCAGAAGCTCGGCGGGTATCCGGCGCTCGGCCCGACGGGGATCAGCGGCAACAGCGTCTACTGGCTGGCCAAGGACGACGCGTCGGCGGAGCGGACGGCCGTCCGCCGCGCCAACCTCGACGGCACCGGCCTGACGGAGCTCAGCCCGGCCTCGGGCCCGGCCGCGATCGACGCCACCGACCTGACGGCCTCCGAGGAGGCGGTGACGGTCGCCGTGCCGGCGCCGGTGACCGGGCCCGGCACGTACGACAACGCGGCACTGACGAAGCTGTGGCAGTTCTCGGCGGACGGCAAGCAGAGGAGCCGGGTCTCGTGCAACCGCGGTGAGCAGCTCTCCGCGACCGCGACCGGCGCGAAACAGGTCGTGTGGATCGACTCCACGACCGGCTACAGCGACGTCGTCACCCGCACCCGGCCGGCGGGCACCTGCGGCTGACCGATGACATGACCGGTGACACGCCGCGCCTCCGGCCCCGCCGCACCCGGCAGCGGCGGTCCGGGGGCGCGGTGTACCGCATCCCCGCCGCCGGGCCCGGTGTGGCCGGAAATCGCCGTTGTCCGCGCGAGACGTCCCGTAGCATCCGTGACCTCGCACGACATGCGAACACCTGTTGCCTCAGGGGGAAGGGAACCTCGATGACATCGTCCCGCTTCGCGCGCCGCCTCGCCGGTGCCGCGGCCGCCGCGCTCGTGATCGGTGCGGGCGCGCTCGCCACCGCTCCGTCCGCGGCCGCCAAGGCCAACCTCCTGTCGATCGGCAAGGTCGCGCTCCAGGAGCCCGGCCTGCAGGTGGACGTCACGTACTCCTGCGACCCGGGCATGAACCACCAGCTGGTGGCCAATGCGGCGAAGCTGGGCACGAGCGCCCACGACGAGTCCGTCGCCGCCGGGACGATCAAGAACGGCAAGCTCGTGTGCGACTACAACAGCCACGCCGCCCGGGTGAGCCTGCGCCCCGCCGCCGGCTCGCACTTCGCCAAGGGCGACCGGGTGAAGGTCACGGTCTTCTACTTCGACGAGGACGGCTTCAGCTACGCCCGTCAGGAGGCCGTCGCGGCGCTCTGACGCCGGGCGACCGGGTAACGGCCGACACGGAACGGACATACGAGTATTGGCCACGCTCCGGACGCCGAGTCACTAGCCTGTGCCCGGTGGCAGCAAGCGAGACAGATCATGACGGCCGTCCTCCGCACAGCCCTGCCCGCCGGCGGCCGAGCCTCGACGCGGACCTCGGGCGGCTCGGGGAGCAGCTGGCCGAGTTCGCCCGCGCCCAGGAGCGGATGCGGGGCTTGTTGGAGGCCATACTCACGATCAGCGGGGAGCTGGAGCTGCCCGTGGTGCTGCGCCGCATCGTGACGACGGCGATGGAGCTCGTCGGGGCGCGCTACGGCGCCCTCGGCGTGCTGGACGAGGAGGGCACCAAGCTCGCCGAGTTCATCCCCGTGGGCCTGCGGGGCGAGGAGGAGGACCGGCTGACCGGGGTGGCGCTCCCGCACGGGGAGGGCCTCCTCGGGCTGCTCATCACCGATCCGCGGCCGCTGCGCGTGGACAGCATCGCCGGCCACCCGCAGGCCGCGCAGTTCCCGCCGGGGCACCCGCCGATGCGCTCGCTGCTCGGCGTCGCCATCACGGTGCGGGGCAGGATCTACGGCAACCTCTACCTCACCGACCGGCAGGACGGCGGCTCCTTCGACGCCGACGACGAGGCCGTGGTGGTCGCGCTGGCCGGCGCGGCCGGCGTCGCCATCGAGAACGCCCGGCTCTACGGCCGCGTCCGCTCCGGCGCGGAGCAGTTCCAGCGGCTGCTCCTGCCCAGCCTCCCCGACCTCTCCCCCTTCGACGCCTGGGCGGTCTACCGGCCCGCCGCGGACCCGGCGCTCCTGGGCGGCGACTGGTACGACGCGCTGGTACTGCCCGACGACACCCGCGTGATGATCGTCGGGGACGTGCTCGGCCACGACGTGCGGGCCGCCGCCACCATGGCCCAGATCCGCAACATGCTGCGCGCCCTCGCCTACGACTCGGACGCCCTGCCCAGCGAGCTGCTCAGCCGCCTGGACCGCACCCTGGAGGCGGTCGCCGAGCCCACCATGGCGACCGCGTGCCTGGTGCGCCTGGTGCCCCGGGGTGACGCGTGGTCGCTGGTCTGGAGCAGCGCCGGGCACCCGCCGCCCCTGGTGGTGACCGCGGACGGCACCACGCGCTTCCTCGACGCCGAGCCCGACGTGCCCATCGGCGTCGACGCCGGCTTCGCGCGCCACGACCACCGTTACGTGCTGCCCGCGGGGGCCACCGTCCTGATGTTCACGGACGGCCTGGTGGAGCATCCCGGCCACGGTCTGGACGAGGGGCTGCGCGCGATCGCCGAGGTCGCCGCGGCTCACGCGGGCGCTCCGCTCGACGTCCTCGGCGGGGCCGTCGCCGACGCCCGGCCGAGCGACGGGCACGACGACCTGGCCCTGCTCGTGCTGCGGGCGCGGCAGGCGGGCTGAGACGGACCCGGGCGGACCCGGGCAGCGGGGGCCGGCGGCGGTCACCCCGAGGGGGTCCGTGACCGGTCCGCCATCTCTCCCCAGAACTTGCGCAGTTCACGGTCCGTCATGTCCTGCCACGGTGCCCTCTTGCGCGTCCACGACAGGGGGTTGAGGTAGCTCCTCCAGCGGTAGCGGCGCAGGAGCGCCTGCTGCTGCCGGCAGAAGACCTCGCGCACCTCGGCCCGGGGCTGCACGCCCATGGCGGGGTAGGGACACAGCTGGAAGGGGCAGTCGCGGCAGGCGCTCTCCGTGCGGCAGCCGCTTCCCGGTGGCGCGTCGCCGGTCATGCCGACGGTCCGCCCGGGCCGGAGCGCGCCCCGGTACCGGACGAGGCACGGGGGCAGATCGGTGCGGTCGGCCCGCACCAGGCTCCCCTCCAGCTCGGCCGGCTGCTGCGACTCCCGCTCGGTGAGGTTGCGCAGCAGGAAGACGTCGGCGAGGAGTTGCTGGGCGCGCGGGTGCAGGGTGCTCCACCCCACCGACGGCGGGATCCAGAGCCGGTGCTCGCGGTGGTCGCGGTGGTCCGCGGTGAACGATCCGATCTTGTTCATGATGCCGATCTCGTCGATCCAGACGAATCGCTCGGGCCGGCCGCTCTCCAGGGCGAGGACCGTGAGACCGGCGGCCGCGGAGACGAAGGGGTGGACACGGTCGCCCTTGGGCGTCCGGTCCCCCGGGTGCAGGGCCCGCGGGTCCTGCTTGCTGCCCGCCAGGGCAAGCCAGCGCTTCACCGCCTTCGTCGGGTCGGCCTTGCTCACCGGCCCGGCGGAGCGCGACCGGTGGTGCGCGTCCGTTCCCGTGCCGTCCGGGAGCTCCCACAGGCACAGCGCCTGGATGAGCGTCATCTGCGAGTACCAGTAGCGGGCGTCGGCGAGCATGAGCTCGGCCTGGTCCACGAGGAACTCGCGGGCTTCCTCGTTCGTCTGCGGGTGCCGCCGTCTGCGGTTGGCCGCGCTCAGGAACCCCTGGGCGAGGGCGGTCTCCAGGGAGATCGGCAGGTCCGCCCCGTGCGGGCGGGAGTGCTCCGGCTCCAGGTGGTGCAGCCAGAGCTGGAGCCGCTCCATCGCCTGCTGCCGGTGCTTGCGGCTCACCGATCCGACCACCATGGGCACGAGCCAGGCCCGCATCACGAACTTCCGCCAGATCCGCAGCCGCTGTTCCTCCCCCTCCGCGGCGATGGCGGCGGCCGTCCGGTCGTAGACGTCCTGAGGGACGCCGGCCCGTCTGACGAGGTTCTCGCGGTCCCAGTGCTCGGCGTCCGACTGCCGGCGCATCTCCTCCTCGTACTGCGCCCAGGGGTCGTAGCGGCCGCGCTCGTCCTTCCTGGGCAGGGGGAACATGGCGCGCAGGGCCTCGAACGCCGCGTCCCCGCCGGCGCCCATCTCCTGGGCCACGGCCAGCCTGATCTGGTACGACGGCTCCAGGGTGGCGATGGTGAAGAACTCCTCGTAGGCCGGGTGCGGGACCGCCCGCAGGACTTCTCCGAACCGGTGCACCAGGCGTTCCTTCGCCCCTTCGATCGTCCTGCGATCGCCGGACACGATCCTGGCCCAGTGGTCGCGGAGCCTCCTGGCGATGCTCCGGTGGCCGGCCGCGCCCGAGGCCCTGTCGATGTCGAGCGCGACGGCGTACATGTCGAGGGCCTTGGCGTCGTTGCGGCGCTCGGCCGCCGCGAGGATCAGGTCGGTGACGGGCTTCTGCGGGCCGTGCCGCCCCGAACAGGCGTTCAGCCCCAGCCCGATGAGGAGTTCGCGGCCGGGCCCCTCCTCCTTGGTCAGGGCGCCCTCCAGCAGGGCGTGGTCCTTGACGTCGAGATAGCCGGAGCCGAGATACGCCTGGAGGATGCTGTGCTGGAAGCGGATCTTCTCCCCGCGCGCCTCGACCAGGCCGAGCTGCTCCCCTTGCGTGGCGCACAGCGCCCGGAGCTCGCGCTGCCGCTGCGTATCCATCTTGTCGCAGCATCCCTCCAGCCGCTGCAGGAGCCGGGCCAGCACGTCCGGTTCGCTTCCCAGATCGCTGATCCGGACCTCCAGCTGATCGCGCAGGAGCCCGATCCCGGCCAGCGCGGAGACGAGTTCGACGACCTTTTCGCGCTCGTTCGCGGCCAGCGCCACCTCGCCGTGGAGCCGTCCGGTGATCAGCGCCTCCCGCCATGCGTCGAGCAGCCGCCGCTGCGCTGCCGTCCGGTCCCCGTCGCGCGTGGTCAGCCCTTCCCAGCGGGCGGCGTCCGCCGGCTCGTCCCGCGCGGGATGCTCGCGCAGCTCGCGCGCGATCTGCAGATAGAAGGGCGACTCGGCCGCGCCCGCCGTCCCGACGACACGGTCAAGGCGGTCGCATGCGTCGTGCGGGTGATCATGCTGCAGATATTCCAGCGCCGCGTCCTCGCTCAGCGGCTCCAGGTCGACGACGGCGGCCCGGGTGTGCTCCAGCGGGGCGTGCGGGCGGGAGGCGATCACCAGGGGGAGCTTCTGCTCCTCCGCCCGCTCGATCGCCCGGCGGATGAGGACGTCCCGCTCCCGCTGGCCGGCGTCGTCGGCGAAGGTCTCCTCCAGGCCGTCGGCGAGGACGACGGCCTTGTCGTCCATGCACAGCTGACGCCACACGCGCTCGCTGTGCCGCTCGGAGAGCACCCTGCACTCCGCCATCTCGGCGAAGCGCTTCATGGCCACTTCGCGGAAGTCCAGGCGCGGCCCGTCCAGGTCGACGTCCCGCAGTCTGACCGGGACGGGCACGGCGCCCTTGTCGGCGAGCATCTTCGTCAGCTGCACGAGGACCGAGGTCTTCCCCGCGCCCACGCCGCCCACGAGCAGGTACGGGCGCCTGGTCCGCTTGTCGCGCAGCGCCCGGGCGATGACCAGGCACATCTCCTCGCGCCCGACGACGCGGCGGATGGCCGGTCCGGCCGTGGGCACCATGCCGCGCGGGTCCTTCCTGGCCGCCCGGACGAGCCTGCGGCGCACCGAGCCGTAGGTGAGGCAGAAGAAGAGGAACGTGGCGAGGCCCAGGCTCAGGGAGGGGCCCAGGAAGCCGTAGACGACGTTGCACCCGTTGCCGCGGGGCTTGCACCACTTCTCCAGGGGCGAGTTCCGACCCTCGACGAGCGCCCAGACGCCGAACCCGACCCAGGCCGCGATGACCGGCGTCGCCAGGTAGGGCAGGTACCGTTTGAGGGAGCCCCTCGTCCACCACCGCTGGGCCGGAGCTACCCTGCTGCGGGCGGCCAGGCGGACCCGCGCCGAGCGCACGCGGCGCCCCACGGCGTCGGCCGCACGGGACACCGAGCGCCTCGGCCGGACCAGGAGCGGAGCCTTCCGGGGTGCGACCTTGCCTCTGGGGTGCCTGATCACGTAACCCATGGACGTATCCCGTGCACCCTTCCATCGTGCGGTGGGTGCCCGGGGGTGTCGAACGGGAGAAAGCCCCCGCCGAAGAATCGGCGGGGGCTTTCCGCTGTGCGCCGCCAGGGACTCGAACCCCGGACCCGCTGATTAAGAGTCAGCTGCTCTAACCAACTGAGCTAGCGGCGCGCGACATGAATATTACATGACTTTCACGGGCGCGCTGACCGGGCACTGACCGGCCGCCGACCGGCCCGGCGACCCCCGGCCGCCCCGGCGGCGGGGGTGACCATGCCCCCTCGGCGTCGTTCACCGTGTGACGACTTTCCGGGCATTCCCCGGAATTCCCCCGCAATCGATACGAAGGATCAGTGATGCGCTTCTTCCGCCCCGCACTCGCCGCCGTCACCCTCGCCGGATGCGCGCTCGCTCTGGCCGCCGCGCCCGCGGGCGCGGCGGGCACCGCCAAGGGCTGGTTCGCCTGGGTGGGCCCCAAGGGCGCGCCGTTCTTCGTCGAGAACCCGCCGGACGGCCGGTGCCTCACGATGAGCCAGGAGTCCCGCGGGGCCCACAACGCAACCGCCCTGCCGGCGACGGTGTACTCGGGGAAGGAGTGCAAGGGGACCGCGGTCCGCCTCGCACCGGGCGCGCACGCGCCCCGGAACGCCCCCTTTTCGAGCGTGAAGTTCGGTTCGCACTGACGCCCGGGGGCCCGGCGCGCCCATCCGCTATGTTGAGCGGAAGCGGCAGGAGAAGGAGGCGCACCGGTGCCACCAGGGCAGCAGGCACGCGCACAGGGGTCGCAGCGGGCACGTGCGCAGGCGTCCGCCATCACTCCGGGCGGCCCGGGGAAGCCGGGCGAGCAGCCCTCCGCCGCGGAGCCGGCGCCCGCGGACAAGGTGCGGGCCCTCTTCGGCGGCCACCGCCTCTCGCCCGGGCAGCGGCGCATCGCGCAGTACATCACCGATCACCTCACCGAGGCCGCGTTCCTGTCGATCACGGACCTCGCGGAGCGGGTCGGCGTGAGCCAGCCCTCCGTGACCCGCTTCGCGTCCTCCGTGGGCTTCAGCGGATACCCCGCCCTGCGGGAGGCGCTGCAGCCCATCGCGCTGAGCGCGGTCGCGGCCGTGCCCGGCGCGCGCGAGGAGGAGGACCGCCGCAACGAGCTGCAGGCGGCCGTGGACGCCGAGATCGAGAACCTGGAAGGCCTGCGCCGCGCGTTCACGGACACCGACCGGGTGCTGGAGGTCGGCCGGGACCTCGCCCGCTCCGTCCCGCTGACGGTCCTCGGCCTGCGGATCTCCGTCTCCCTGGCGGAGTACTTCGCCTACGCGGCGAAGCGCATCCACCCGGACGTGCGGCTGGTCTCCCGCGGCGGCAGCGTCGCCTACGACGCCCTGCTGCAGTCCCGGGAGGCGGGCGGCACGTGGGTGCTCGCGTTCGCGATGCCGCGGCACTCCAAGGAGATGCTGGCCGCGATGCGGGCCGCGCGCCGCGCGGGGCTGCGCATCGCGCTGATCACGGACACGGGCCTGGGGCCCCTGGCCGGGGAGGCGGACGTGACGCTCACGGCCGGCACCGGGTCACGGCTCGTCTTCGACTCGTACGCGGCGCCCGGGATCCTGTCCGCGGCGCTGCTGCAGGCCATGGCCGACGCCGATCCGGAGCGCACGCAGCTGCGGCTGGAGAAGTACGAGCAGGCGGCCGAGCAGCACGACTTCTTCCTCGACGACTGAGCCGGTTCTTCCCCGACGGCTGACCCGGCGGCCGAAACCGGGACTTTCGGCTCGCTTCGACCCGTACGTCGAATGAAAATTTTCATACCCTTGCTTACTGGGCAGTAAATATATTTACTTCGGGTGGCACCCGGGCCTGCAGCGCTCGCGACGGCGAGTACCCGGCGTGCCAGTGGCGAACAACCGGGTGACCGAGACCCTCCTCATCGGCCCCGCGCGTTTCGTTCGGGTGCTCCGCTCCCCTCGGACGCCCCCCGGTGGTCCCGGTCTGCCCCTGGACCGGGACCACCGGCAACACGCTTCACGCCGGGGCGTCGAACAGCCGGTTCCCGTCGCTCAGCAGCCCCGCCCGCTTCACCTGCCGGAGCACCGGAAGCACCTCCAGCCGGTGCACGGCCGTCAGCCTGCCGATGCCCTCGGTCATATACCGGTACAGGTCGCGCTGATCGCGGCAGAGCACCGTGGCGACGAGGTTGGCCGCGCCGGTCACGGCCGCGACGAACGGCACCTGCGGATGCTCGGCGAGCGCCCGGCCGACCGCCGCCAGCTCGCTCGGCGCGACGGTGGCCGAGATCCCGGCCTCCATGCCGAAGCCGAGGTGGGCGGAGTGGACCTCGACGTCGAAGGAGAGCGCGCCGCTCCCCCGCAGGTACTCGATGCGCCGCCGGACCGTGGACTCCGACCGTCCCGCCGCCTTCGCCAGCTCCGGATAGCCCGCCCTGCCGTCCCGCGCGAGCACGGCCAGCATCGCGTCGTCGGCGGCGTCGAGCCGCACGATGTCCTCGCCGCCTTCGCCGCCCGCACCGTCCCCGTACACCGGCTGCAGCGCCGCGATCTGCTCCGGCGCGAGCCCGTCCCGCCCGGCCCAGCGGTTCGAGCTGCCGGTGTACTCGTGCAGCATGGTCTGCGCCGCGACGCCCGTGACCTGCTGCGTGCGCGGCAGCTTGCGCAGCAGCAGCGCCTCGTGGTCCTCGCGCGTGCGCGAGCTGACGAGGCAGCCCACCTCCGTGCCGCCCGAGAAGATCTTGACCCAGCCCGTGTCCGGACGCCGGGCGAGGGCCTCGGCGATGGCGACGGCCGCTCCCGGGACGCACTGGATGCGCAGCCGGGATTCGTACAGGCCCACCCGCTCGCCCTCGGGCAGGCCCAGTACCCGCAGCAGCCCCGCGCCGCGGAGCCTGCGGTAGCGGCGGATCACCGTCTGGTCCGTGGTGCCGAGGACGGCGGCGATCCGGCTGAACGCGGCCCGCCCGTCGACCATCAGCGCCTGGACCAGCTGCCGGTCGAGGGGATCGAACACCTGCTCCTGGTCGGTCATGCTTTCCATCATGCCAGGGTGGCACTGTGTCGGATTCCGTCACCGAACGGACCCTGGGTTCGGGGAACAGCCACCGGATGCGACCTTCGGCCACTCGGACAACACCTTCTGGAGGTTGCAAATGCGGAAGTGGCTGCCGCTCGTCGCGGTGTGCCTGGGGACGTTCATGCTGCTGGTGGACGTGACGATCGTCGTCGTGGCGCTCCCCGACATGGCCGAGAGCCTGCGCACCTCGTTCGCGGACCTGCAGTGGGTCATGGACATCTACGCGCTCGCGCTCGCCGCGCTGCTGCTGGGCGTCGGCTCCCTCGCCGACCGGATCGGCCACCGGCAGGTGTACGTGGCGGGCCTCGCGCTGTTCGCCCTCGCCTCGCTGGCCTGCGGCCTGGCGACCGGCCCGCAGGCGCTGATCGTCTTCCGCGGCGTCCAGGGCATCGGCGGCGCCGCGATGCTGGCGACGACGACGGCTCTGATCAGCAGCATCTACCACGGCAGGGACCGCGGAGCGGCATTCGGCGCGTGGGGCGCGGTCAGCGGGGCCGCCTCGGCGGCCGGCCCGGTCATGGGCGGTCTGCTGACCGAGCACCTGGACTGGCGCTGGATCTTCTTCGTGAACCTGCCGATCAGCGTGCTGGCCGTCGCGATGACGCTGCGGTTCGTCGCCGCGGCGCCGCCCCGCCGGGGCCGCGGCGTGGACCTGCCCGGCCTGGCCGCGTTCACGGTGGCGGCGGGCGCGGCGACGTACGCGCTGATCAAGGGCAACGACTACGACTGGACGTCGGCCGCCACGCTCGGGCTCTTCGGGCTGGCCGCGGTCGCGCTGATCGCGTTCCTGCTGATCGAGTCCCGCCGCGAACAGCCGCTGCTGGACCTGGCGCTGTTCCGCGGGGCGTCGTTCTCGGGCCTCATGGTGGCCGCGGTGCTGCTGTCCGTCGCCGCGTTCTCCTACCTCGCCTACACCTCGCTGTGGCTGCAGTCCGTGCGCGGGATGGGGCCGGTCGCGGCGGGCCTCGCCTGCCTGCCGATGAGCGCGGCGGCGTTCGTCGTCGCGTCGCTGGCCGGACGCTTCCTGCACGACGTCTCGCCGCGCTGGACCATCGGCGCCGGGCTGCTGCTGATCGGCGCGGGCGCGTTCCTCCAGGCGACGCTCGACGCGGACTCGACGTGGACCGCCCTCGTGCCGGGCCTCGCGGTGACGGGCATCGGCGTCGGCATCGCCACGCCCATGCTGGCCTCCGCGGCGATGGCCTCGGTCGCGCCGGAGCGCGGCGGAATGGCCAGCGGCGCCGTCAACACCGCGCGCCAGCTCGGGAACGCCCTGGGCATCGCCGTCCTGGGCGTGGTCTTCCACGCCGGGCTGGCGGGCGCGCTCCGCGACCACGGCGCGGGGGCCGTCGCCGACGCCTCCGCGACCGCCGACGCCCTGGCGGGCGGCCAGGCCGGCGCGGTCGTCGCCCACGCGGCCCCCGCGCAGCGGGAGCTGCTCGGACAGCTCGTGCACGAGGCCTTCGCGTCCGGGCTGCGGCAGACGTTCCTCGTCTCCGGCGCGCTGGGGATCCTGGGCGGGCTGGTGGCACTGGCGCTCGTCCGGCGCCCGGCGAAGCCCGCCGCGCCCCGGACGCAGCAGGCCCCGGCGGCCGCGGCGGTGCCGGCCGGCCGCGGCTGACCCGGGCCCGGCTGCGGCCGGTCCGGGCCGGTCATGCGCCGCCCGCGGCGGCCGCCCCGGAGATCACCCCCTCGACGTACTCCGTCACGGGCGGCCCGAAGTGCGCGTACGTCCTGCCGACCGCGGCCAGGAGCGCGGGCAGCGGCCAGTCGTCCGGGAGGAGTTCGGGCGGCAGGCCGGGCGGGGTCCGGAGGGTGTCGACGAGGCTGCCGCCGAAGAGCCGCACGTAGGCCGCGAGGGCGGCGGCGCCCGGGCCGGGCGGCACCGGCTGCTCGTCGAGGGCGGCGAGCAGCCGCGCCGTGTGCTCGCGGTAGCGGCGGTCCAGTTCCCCGAGCTCCCATGCCCGGTGGGCGACGCGGGCGGCGTCGCCGGTCGCGAGCTCGACGCGCCCGAAGCAGACGGTCCCCTCCTCGGGGAGTCCGCCGAGCTCGGCGAGCAGGTGCTCGCGGCGGTCGGCCGGCGAGATGAGGACGCCCGGCTGCATGAGGCCGTAGCGGGCCAGGGAGGCGGCGCGGCGCAGCCGGTCGCGGTAGGCCCGCCGCGCCTCCGGCACGGTGTAGAAGACGGCGTGGAAGAAGCCGTCCCAGGGCGGGGGTTCGGGGCGGCCGTCGCGGACCCTGCGGAAGTTCTCCAGGAAGCTCCCGGCGAGGCGGTAGTCGGCGCCGCGGCCGCGCGGAGCCGCCGCGATGAGGCCGTCCCGGCGCATGCGGGCGATGAGGGAGCGCGCGGCGGCGGGGGTCAGGCCCACGTCGGTGAGCAGCTTGACCAGCGCGACGCCGGGCAGTTCCTCGCGGCCGGCCACTCCGTAGAGGAACGGCACCAGGGCGACGTTGGCACCGCGCGAGACGCTCGCGCCGCTCTGACGACCTGTTACGCTCTCGCTCACGATCGTGAGCATATGCGATACACATCGGAAATGCATGTGCGTGACAAGAAAATTGAACGGGGCGGATATGACGCGCGCGGGCGGGGCCGCCGGCAAGACCGGTGAGACCAGTGGGAACAGCAAGCGGAGCGGTGGCGGCAAGGCGCTGATGAACTGGGGTCCGGCGATCCTGTTCGGCGTGATCCTGCCGTTCGTCACCTACGGGATGCTCACCGACCACGGCGTGAGCGAGGTGAAGGCGCTCCTGCTGATCACGCTGTGGCCCGCCGTCGAGACGCTGCTGCACCTGGCCGTCCGGCGCCGGGTGGACGAGTTCGGCATGATGATGCTGGTCCTGATGCTGCTGGGCGCGCTGAGCGCGGTCGCGTACAACAGCACCGAGCTGATGTTCATCAAGGAGTCGGCGATCACCGGCCTGCTGGGGCTGGCGTTCCTGGCCAGCCTGGCGATGCGCCGGCCGGCGATGTTCTACCTGGGCCGCAAGTTCGGCACGGACGGCACCCCCGAGGGCGTGGCCCGCTGGAACGGCCTGTGGGAGTACCCGGGCTTCCGCCGCATGCAGTACCTGCTGACGTCGGTGTGGGGAGCGGCCTTCCTGCTGGAGGCGGTGATCCGCGTGGTCCTCACGTACGTGCTGCCGACCGGGGCGATGGTGCTGGTGAACAACCTCTTCCCGCTGCTGGTGGTGGCGGGGCTGGTCGCCTGGACGACCGTGATGGGCAAGCGCGGCCGGGCCAGGTCGGCGGCGGCGCAGGCGGCCCGGGCGGCGGAGCAGGCCGGGGGCGCGCCCGCCGTGCAGGGCGCGGCGTAAGGATGTGCAGGCGCAGGCTGTGCGGGGGGGGCCGATGCCCTCCCCGCACAGGCGTATCCACCGGCTGCGGGGCCGGTCAGTCCTTGAAGGCGGCCGCCACCCGGGTCAGCAGTCCGGCGTCGGTGAGGAATCCCAGGTGCGTCTCGCAGGGCACCAGGGTGTTGACGGCCCCGGCCAGGGGCGTGCTCGTGAAGGGGTTGATCACCCCGTCGCACGGCGAGTACCAGGTGCGGTAGTCGACGGCGCCGGGTGTCTCGTCGCCGGTCGCGAGCGTCTTGAGGAAGGCGGAGCCGGGCGACATCTCCTGGCAGGAGACGGACACCACCGTGCACATCCCGGCGATGTAGGTGCCGTGGTGGGGCGCCGCCAGGGAGGCCAGGTGCTTGATGTTCGCGGCACCGCCCAGTTCCTTGGCGTACCAGAGGGAGACCAGGCCGCCCATCGAGTGGTTGACGATGTCGACCTTGTCCGCTCCCGTGCGGGCCTTCACCTTCGCGACGAAGTCGGCGAGCCCCTGGGCGCTGGTCTTGTTCGAGGCGAAGAAGTCGTAGGAGTACGTGAAGAGGTCGCCGGGCTGGTAGCCGGCGACCAGGAAGGCCGCTATCGCCGGGTCCCACGTCACGCCGTCGCTGAGATAGCCGTGCACGAACACCACGGGCGTACGGGCCTGGGCGGCTGCTCCGGGTGCGGGCGCGGTGGCCGCGGGCGCGGCTCCGGCCGGGGCGGCCGGCCCCGCCGTGACGGTGATGGCCGCGGCCGCCGCGAGCGCCAGGGCGCTGATGAGCCTGCGCATACGATCCTCCCGGTGAGTGGGGTGCGCTGGGGGTGCGGAGAGAGAGCATGCAGCGCCCCTGGGGGAATGCGAATCGGTGAAATCACCGGGGTGTGCGGGGCGTTCGCGGCGGGCGGCCCTCCCGGCGGGCTACCCAACGGTTTTACTTACGAGTAACTTGCTGGCAACGCCCCGCACTTCACCGAGGAGGAGCCACCGTGCGCGACCCTCAGGCCGCAGGCCGCAGGTCCGGCTCCCGCCGCCGCACCCGCCCGGCGGAGCGCACCCGGCGCCTGCATGTCCGCTGCTCGTCCGCGCTCGCGCGGGCCGCCGGGCGCGCGGAGGACGGCGGTGAGCGCGCCCGGCGCCTCGCGGCGGCCGAGGAGCACGCCCGGAGCGCCGGACTCCCCCGGCGCGCCGCGGAGTTGCGCGCCCTCTCCCTGCGCCGGAAGGCCGTCTCCGCCGCCCGCGGGCAGACCGAGCTGACCCGCGGCCTGCAGTCCCTGCGCTCGGGAGAAGTCATCAACGCCCGGGAGGCGCTGCGGCTCGCCGCCGCGCTGTACCGGCACGCGGACCGCCCGGACGACGAGCTCACCGCGCTCCTGTACGCCGCGGAGGCGAGCTGGACGGCCGGTGACAGCGCGGGATACGCGGCAGCGGCCCTGCGCATCGGCGAGCACGGCGCCGCGCCCGGGGCGGTGCGCGAGTACTTCCGGGGCTTCGCGGCCGCCCTGCGCTGCGACCACGCCCGCTCCGTGCCCGCGCTCCGGGAAGCGGTCCGCCGCGGCGCGGCCGCCGGCGGCGGCCACCCGGCCGTCCCCGTCCTGGCCTGCCGCGCCGCCCTGATGCTGGGCGAGGTGTCGCAGGCGCGGGACCTGGCCGGCCGGGCCCTGGCCCGCTCGGCCGGGCCGCGGGGGACGGCGCCCGAACTCCTCGGCCTGCTCGCCCTCGTCGAACTCGTCGCCGACAACCACGCGCGCGCCGGAGCCCACGCCGAGCGGGGCCTTGAAGCCGCCCTCGCCGGCGGCCGCCGCAACACCGCGGCCCAGCTGAGCGGGACGCTCGCCATGGCCGCGGCGGTGCGCGGGGACGCCGCGGCCTGCCGCGACCACGCCCGGCGGGCGCTCGGCACGGCACAGGCCCACGGGCTGATGGTCCCCGCGCTGCTGGCCACCTGGAGCCTGGGCTGGCTGGACCTCGCGCAGCAGCGGCCGCGGGCGGCCGTCGAGCTGCTGCGCCCGCTGGTCCTCGGGCAGTCCGGGGTCCACCACTTCGCCTGGCGCGTGCGGGTGATCCCCTCCTTCGTGGAGGCCGTCGCCCTCGCCGTCGCCGAACTCCCGGCCCCCGCGCGGAAGCGGGCCTGCCGCCAGGCGCGGCTGATCCTGCGGACCCTGGAGGAGTGGGCGGAGGCCGGCGGCGACCGGCGCGCCCGGGCCACGGTCCTGCACTGCCGCGCCGTGCTGGCCGCCACCGCGGCGCCGGCCGCCGCCGACCCGTACTTCGGCCGGGCCCTGGCGCTGGTGGAGCGCGTGGGCTCCGAGTTCGCCCAGGCCCGTACGAAACTGGCGTTCGGCATGGCGCTGCGGAGGCTGCGCCGCCCCGGCGACGCCCGCGCGCACCTGCGCGGGGCGATGCTGCTCTTCGAGGCGTGCGGGGCCGAGGTGTGGGCGGAGCGGGCGCGCGACGAGATGCGCGCGGCCGGGCAGGCGGAGCCCGGCGGCCGGCCCCGCCCGGCGGCCTCCCTCACCCCGCAGCAGCTGCGGGTGGCGCGGCACGTCGCCGAGGGCCGCACCAACCGCGAGGTCGCGGCCCTCCTCGCCGTCAGCCACCGGACCGTCGACCACCACCTGCGCAACGTCTTCGCGGCGCTCGGGATCCGCTCCCGCGTCGAACTGGTCCACGCGCTGACGGCCCACCAGCCGTGACCTTCCGGCCCGGACGCCTCCCGGCAGCGCACTGGCAGGGACGGGGCCCTCTCAGTGCACCGGAGGGTGCGGAGCTTCCCCCAGCGCACCGGCAGGTGCGGGGCTCCCTTCAGCGCACCGGAAGGTGCCGCGCGAAGAACGAGCGCAGGTGGTGACGTACCGCCGGGACCGACACGGCCGGGTCCGCCGCCCCGACCATCTGCACGCGGTCGGCGGCCGTCATCAGCCCGGCGGCCTGCAGCTGCGGCACCAGGGCGGCGTAGTCGGTGAACACCCCGTGCGCGGCGTGGCCGAGCTGCCGGCGGCAGGCGCGTCCGCCGGAGTGGGCGAGCACCGCGGACCAGGAGTGCTCCAGCCCCTTGCGGTCCTCGAACCCGTCCGTTCCCAGCAGGAGCAGGGGCCGGTCCGTGCCGTGCCGGGCGACCGGGTACAGCTCGCCCTGCCCGCCCGGCGCCTGCGGTGCGCGGTCCAGGTAGCCCTCCAGGTCGGCCGCCGCGGCCAGGCGCCGGTCGTCGTACATCGCCTGCGTCACGGCCGTCCCGCCCGCCGAGTGTCCGTAGGCACCGGCCCTGCGCGGGTCCAGCGCCCGTCCCAGGTGCTCCGGCAGGGGGCGGCCCGCCGCGTCCGGGTTCCGCCCGGCCGCAAGGACTTCCAGCTGGTCCAGGACGAACCCGAGGTCCGCGATCCGGGTGTCGATGAGAGTGCGGAAAAGGCCCGGATCCGTCCTCGGGTCGTAGCGCAGCACCGTCGGCCGGACGATGTCCCGGCCGGTCATGGCGACGGGGAACTCCACCTCGGCGGCGTCGCCGGGGTGGTCGACGGTCACCACCACCCAGCCGTGGCTCGCCAGGTCGCAGGCGACGGAGGTGCCCATGGTGCGCGGGTCGCCCCCGCCGGGGCTGTACAGCAGGACGGGCCGCCGGCGCGCGGCGTGCGCGGGAGCGCCCGTGTGCGCGGGGGCCCGGGTGGCCGCCCAGTTCACTCCGGTCGCGGGCAGTGCCGGGTGGCCTCTGCGGCCGTCCGCACCGAAGTCCGCGGCGGCCCCCGCGGTCATCTGCGGGGCGAGCGGGCAGCCGCGTACGGTGCGGGCCGGGTAGAACACGGTGGCCATCACCTCGCGGACGGGGATCCCCGGCTCCAGCGGGTCGCGCCGCGAGCGGTCGGCCAGGTAGAGGTGGGTGACTCCGGTCCGGTACGGGCCGGTCGGCGCCGGAAGCCGCAGGGTGATGCCGTCCGCGGCGGCGGCCCGCGCCCGGGCGGCGGCCGGGGCGGCGGCGCCGCCTGCGAGCAGGGCTCCGGCGCCGGTGGCCAGAGCAGCGGTGATGACGGTCCGTCGGCCGGTGTGACGATGAAGCACAGTGCTCCCCTTACCTGCGGTGATGCGGGTCCTTGTGCCATCCGGCGGCCGTTTGAGTGAATGCCGTGGGCACGGGGGACATGCTGGTGCCCGGCGGAGGTCCTGGCCGAAGGTTCAGGCCCTGCCCGAAACGATGGCGCGGCGCAGGCAGGAGTGCAGTGACACGGATCCGTTTCTCCACCGCCGACTTCGCGCGCGTCCGGTTCGCGCCCCGGCCCGTGCCGCTGCAGGCGCTGAACACGGCCTTCATGATGCTGTTCCGCGGCGGCGACCCGCTGCTCTTCGGACGCTGGCGGCAGCGGCTGCTGCGCTCCCTGCCGGCCGCCGCGGCACCCCTGGGGGACCTGGCCGGCGCGGCCGGGGCCCCGCTCTTCCTCGACGAGTTCGGCGACGGGTCCGGCGCGCTGGAGGACGGGCTGGACGCCGTCCGGGCCGCTTCCCCGGACCTGGTCCGCGCGGAACTGGAGCGCGTGTACGCCGGTCACCCGGCGCCGCCCCCGCCGTGGGTCCGCGGCCTGCACGAGGGCGATCCCGGCGCCTGGCAGGTCTTGCGGCGCGCCCAGCACGCGGCTTTCGAGACGGCCGTGCGGCCCGTCTGGCCGGTCGTGCAGGACCTGCACCGCGCGGAGTTCACCCGGCACGCCCTGGCGGTCTCCGAGCACGGCATCGGCGCTGCCCTCACCGCGCTCGTGCCCGGCAGCCGGCTGCACGGGGACGTGTGGGAGCTGCCCGGGCCCGATGAGCGGGACGTCGCGCTGCGGGGCCGGGGCGTGCTGCTCCTGCCCGCGTTCCACTGGACCGGCCGTCCGCTCCTCGCCGACCTGCCCGGCCGGCCCCTCGTCCTGAGCTACGCGGCGGGGCCGGGGCTGCCACTCTCCCCGGAGGGGGCGGGCGGCACGGACGGGGCGCTGGCCGAGGTGCTCGGGCGCACCCGCGTCGAGGTGCTGACCGTGCTCGCGCGGGAGCACACCACGAGCGGCCTGGCCCGGCGGCTCGGTGTCAGCAATGCCACCGCTTCCGCCCACGCCGCCGCGCTGCGCGGCGCGGGTCTGGTCGCCTCCGAGCGCGCGGGGCGGGCGGTGCTGCACCGGCGCACGGACCTGGGGAGCCTGCTGCTGCGCGGGGGCGGCTGACCCGGCGGTGGGCACGCCCCCGGTGCGGTGGTGCGAGAGCCGGGTGCGGTCCCCGTATGCCGGCCCGGCGGCCGTCCTCACCCGCCCGGGCGCGGGGCGGCGCCCGGCTCCCCTTACGGCTGCGGCGAGCGGGCGTCGTAGCGCGCGAAGTTGCGCCACTGCACGGAGATGAGCGCGATCGCCGCCAGGCAGGCGAGCCCACCGCCGACGACCGCCCAGGCTGGCGAGGCGAGGTCCGCGGCGGAGCCCGCGAGGAAGTCGCCCAGCCTCGGCCCGCCCGCGACCACGACGATGAAGACGCCCTGGAGCCGGCCCCGCATGTCGTCGGGCGTGGCCGCCTGGAGCATCGTGGTGCGGAAGACCGCCGAGATGCTGTCGGCGCATCCGGCGAGCCCGAGGAAGAGCAGGCCCAGCCAGAGGTTGCGGCTCAGCCCGAAGACGGTGACGGCCGCGCCCCAGCCGGCGACGGACAGCAGCACGGCGAGCCCGTGCCGGTGGATGCGGCCGAGCCAGCCGGAGAACAGCCCGCCCAGCACCGCCCCGACGGCGGGCGCGGCGACCAGCAGGCCGACGGTCCTGGTGTCCCCGCCGTACCAGAGCCCGGCTATGGCCGGGAAGAGCGCCCTGGGCTGGGCCAGGACCATGGCGGCCAGGTCGGCGAGGAAGGTGATGCGCAGGTTGGGGCGGGTGACGAGGAAGCGCAGCCCGCCCCGTACGGAGGCGCGCCCCTGCCCCGGCCCGCCGGCGGCGGTCTTCTCGGGGCGCATCGAGGGCAGGCGCCACATCGCGTACAGCGCGAAGGCGAAGGAGACGACGTCGATCAGGTAGGCGGCCTGGAAGCCCCAGAGGCCGACGACGGCGCCGCCGAGCATGGGACCGCCCATGAGGCCGAGGTTGGTGGTCAGGGAGGAGAGGGCGTTCGCGGCGGGGAGCTGCTCCGGGGGCACGAGCTTGGGGACCATCGCGCTGCGGGCGGGGCTGTTCATGGCGAAGCAGACCGACTGCAGGGCGACGACCGTGTAGAGCAGCCAGACCTGCCGCAGGTCGAGCAGCGCGGCGGCGGCCAGCACGACGGACATCAGGGTGGCGCCGGAGGCGCTGGCAAGGCCCAGGGTCCGGCGGTCGACGGTGTCGGCGACGGCGCCGCCGTACAGGCCCGCGGCGATCAGCGGGACGAGGGAGCACAGGCCGACCAGGCCCACGGAGAACGTGGAGCCGGTGATGGCGTAGACCTGCAGGGAGACCGCGAGGGCGGTCATCTGCTGGCCCACCCAGGACACGGTGTTCCCGGCCCACAGGCGGCGGAAGTCCGCGGAGCCGCGCAGGGGCGTGATGTCGGCGAGGTAGCGGGCGCGCTGCGCGGGCCGGGTGGCGGGGGGAGCTTCGGGCACGGGACGTCTCCGGGGTGGGCACAAGGGCGGCAGCCCACAACATCGCCAGCGAGGTCCGTGCATGGCAACAGTAATGTTGAGCGAGTGTCAGATAGTGGCTGTTACGTCCGTTACGCACCTGCCGCGGCGGCTCCCGGCGGGCCGGTCCGGGGCCGGGTCAGGGCCCGTCCGACGGCTTGGCGCGGACGTGCATGCGCTCGCCCTGGGGGCCGAACAGGCTGATGATCTCTACCGGGGCGTCACCGGTGGAGCCGAACCAGTGCGGCAGCCGCGTGTCGAACTCGGCGACCTCGCCCGCGCGGAGCTCGACGTCGTGGTCGGCGAGCACCAGCCGGAGCCGGCCGCTGAGCACGTACAGCCACTCGTAGCCCTCGTGGGTGCGCGGCTCGGGCGTGCTGCGCGTGGGGCCGATGACCATCTTGAAGGCCTGCAGCCCGCCCGGCTGCTGGGTCAGCGGCACCACCGTGGAGTCTCCGCGCCGCACCGGCTTCAGGCGCACCCGCGGGTCGCCGACCGGGGGCGCGCCGACCAGCTCGTCGAGGGGCACCTGGTGGGCGTGGGCGATCGGCAGCAGCAGCTCCAGGCTCGGCTTGCGCTGCCCGGACTCCAGCCGGGACAGCGTGCTGACGGAGATCCCGGTGGCCTCGGAGAGCGCGGCGAGGGTGCACTGGCGCTGCCGGCGGATCTGCCGCAGCCGCGGCCCCACGGCGGCGAGGACTTCTTCCATCCCTCTATTGCAGAAACGGCAACAAGGTTTGTCAAGGATGCGCATCGGGCCGCAGGGTTCCAGCCGACGGCCCGAGCGCGAGCGCGCGCACGACACCAGGGAGCGGATGAGATGGCGCACGAGACGAACGACTTCGACTGGACGGCGCTGGCGGACATGCTGGAGCTGGAGGGCGAGGCCCACAGCCCCTACGTGCAGCAGGCCTTCGAGGAGCTGGAGCGGCTGGTTCCGGCACCGGGGCGGATCCTGGACGTCGGCAGCGGCCCGGGGGTCGCGGCCTGCCGGCTCGCCTCGGTGTTCCCGGACGCCGAGGTCGTCGCGGTGGACGGCTCGCCCGAGCTGCTGGCCCTGGCGGAGAAGCGGGCCGGCCGGCTCGGCGTGCGGCTGCGGACGCGAGCGGCGGAGTTCCCGGCGGGGCTCGCCGGCCTGGGCACCGCGGATCTCGTGTGGTCCGGGCAGGTGGTGCACCACGTCGGTGACCAGCAGGACGCCCTGGACCGGCTCGCCGGGCTGCTCGCGCCCGGCGGCGTGCTGGCCGTGGTCGAGGGCGGGCTGCCGGCCCGGTGCCTGCCGCGCGACCCCGGCTTCGGCCGCCCCGACCTGCACAGCCGGCTGGACGCGGCGATGGCCGCCCGCTTCACCCGGATGCGCGAGGAGCTGCCCGGCACCGTGGCGGTCACCGAGGACTGGCCCGGCATGCTGCGGGCGGCCGGCCTGACCGAGGTGCGGAGCCGGACCTTCCTCGTGGACCGGCCGGCGCCGCTGGACGAGGGCACGCGGCAGTTCGTGCGGCAGATGCTGGAGCGGCAGCGCCGGATCTCCGCCGAAGTCCTGGACGCGCAGGACACGGCGACGCTGGACCGGCTACTCGATCCGGCCGATCCGGCGGGGGTCGACCGGCGCCCGGACCTGTTCCTCCTGGTCGCCAAGACGGTGCACTTCGGCCGCCGTCCGCGCGGCTGAGCCGGGCCCGGCCGCCGCTTCACGCGCCGCGCTCGCACTCCGCGAGAAAGTCCAGCACCAGCGGGCTCGCCACCGCCCGGAACTCCTCGAAGTAGGCGTGCCGCGCACCGGGGATCAGGTGCAGCCGGGCACCCGGGATGCGGCCGGCCAGAAGGCGCGCGTTCGCGGCGGGGTTGAGGAGGTCGTCGGCGCCGTGCACCACCAGCGTGGGCGCGGTGATGCCGGGCAGCGCGTCCCACGCGTCGTGCGCGTTGCTGGCGGCCAGGTGCCGCCGCCGGGCGTACGCCGGCATGGCCGGATCGCCCAGCACGCCGGAGGGGCCGGCGTGGGCGGCGGGCCAGGCCGGGGTGTACATCAGGGCCCGCAGGGCCTGCCCGGCCGCGGCGCCCGGCCGGGCCAGCGACCGGCGGACGTCGTCGCTGCGCTCGACCGCGTGCCGGCCGCCCGGTGACGTGCAGCCCAGGACGAGGGCGCGGACCCGCTCCGGATGCCGGACGGCGAGCTGCTGGGCGACGCGCCCGCCCATGGAGGTGCCGTAGACGTGGGCCCGCTCGATCCCGAGGTGGTCGAGGACCGCGATCACGTCCCGCGCCAACATCTCCGTGCTGTACGGCTCGTCGGGCTTGTCGCTGCCGCCGGTGCCGCGGTAGTCGAGGGTGACGGTGCGGTGCGCGGCCAGGAAGTCGGCCCGGACGGCGTCCCACCAGTGGTGGTTGTTGGCCTGGCCCGCCAGCAGGACGAGCGGGGAACCGTCGCCCTCGGCCTGCCAGGCGATGCGGACCCCGTCCGCGGTCCGGGCATACGACATGGGCGCGTCCTTCCGGCCGGGCTGTGCTGATGACGGACCGTCACAGTAAGCACCACCAACACCGGGAGCGCAGTGAGCCCGGTCACGGGCGGTGCCGCACAGCGGGCGGGCGCGCTTTCGCCCCGCACGGCGGCGGGATCCGCACGCCGGGCCCGCGCCGCTGCTTGCCCGCGCGGCCCCGCGCCGGGAGGATCCCCCTGGGACGTCCCGGACCTCCCCGGTCTCCCCGGTCTCCCCGATCAGGAGGCACCATGCCCGCCCCCGCCGCGCACCCCTCGCCCAGCCGCCGCACCGCACTGCGGGCCACGGCCGGCGCCGCGGCAACGGCCGCGACCACCGCCGCGGGAGCCCCCGCCGCCTCCGGCGAGGAGAGCCGCCAGGGGCTGCGGGTGATGACGTTCAACCTGCGCTACGCCTCGGAGAGCGACCCCCATCCGTGGTCACAGCGCCGGCCGGTGATGCGCCGGCTGCTGCGCCACGAACGGCCTCACGTGCTGGGCACCCAGGAAGGCCTGCACCGGCAGCTGCGCGACATCGCCGAAGACCTCGGCCCGCGCTACGCCTGGATCGGCCTGGGGCGGCACGGCGGGAGCCACGACGAGTTCGGGGCCGTCTTCTACGACACCCTGCGGCTCGCCCCCGAGGAGTACGACCACTTCTGGCTGTCCGCCACCCCGTCCGTCATCGGCTCGGCCACCTGGGGCAACACCATCGTCCGGATGGCCAGCTGGATCCGGTTCACCGACCGGCACACCGGGGCGGGCCTCTACCTCCTCAACACCCACCTCGACCACGCCCACCAGCACGCGCGGGAGCGCAGCGCGGAGCTGATCGCGGAGCGGCTGCGGGCCCTGGACCCGGCGCTCCCCCGCATCGTCACCGGCGACTTCAACGTCCCGGCGCACGGCAACCCCGTCTACGACGCGCTGCTCGGCGGCGCCGGCCTGGCCGACACCTGGGACACGGCCGCCGAACGCGGCCCGCAGTACGCGACGTTCCACGGCTACCGGCCGCTGGTCCCGGACGGGGACCGCATCGACTGGATCCTCACCTCCCCGTCGGTCCGCACGCTGCGGGCCCGCATCAACACGTACGCCCTGGACGGCCGCTTCCCGAGCGACCACCTGCCGGTGCAGGCCCTCGTCGAGCTGTGAGCGGTCCGGCCCGCCGGCCACGGGCCGTGAAGAAGTGACCGTGTCCCAGGGCTCGTCCGGCATCGGCTGACCGGGACGTTCCGTGCGCGCGCGGAACGGTAGCAGCGCACGGCGGCCCGGGACGGGGGTTTGTCACCGGGCGCGAATCCTCGTCCGCCGCGCTCCCGCCGCGGTTAGCGTCCGTGGTCGTTCAGCCGAGCCGAAGCGAAGAAGGTGCCATGCGACCGGTACGTCCTCTGCGATCCGTACGCCCTCTGCAGTCACCCCACTCTTCACGGCCTTCCCTTTCCCCGCTTTCTTCGCTGTCCTCCCTCTCGTTCCTGCGGGCGCTGTCGCCCGCAGCCCAGCGGACCCTCGGCACCGGGCTCGTCGTCTTCTCGCTCGCCGCGACCCTGCTGGCGCTGCTGATCCCGGTGTACCTCTTCGGCGGCGCCGGGACCGCGGCGGCCGGTGCGCGCACCGCCTGGACCGACGACGGCGAGGGCACGCGGCAGACGCCGTCGGGCCCGCTGACGGCGCTGGACCGGGACTTCGTCCGGCGGGTCCGGCTCGCCGGGCTCTGGGAGAAGCCCGCGGGGAAGCTCGCCCTGGAGCGCGGCACCACGGACGCCGTGCGGATGGCCGGCGAGCACCTCGTGGACGGCCACACCGAGCTCGACCAGCGGTCGGCGGACACGGCCGGGACCCTGGGGGTGAGCCTGCCGGAGCGGCCGAGCGCCGAACAGCAGGGGTGGCTCGGCCAGTTGCAGGCGTCCCGGGGCGCGGCCTTCGACCGGGTCTTCGCCAACCTGGTGCGCGCCGCCCACGGCAAGGTCTTCGGCCTGGTGGCCCTCGTGCGCGACCGCACCGCCAACGCGCTGGTGCGGTCGCTGGCGACGCGCGCCAACACCGTCGTCCTCGACCACATCACCGTCCTCGAGAACACCGGACTCGTCGACTTCCCCCACTCAGGCGACAACGAGAAGAAGTGACCCCACATGATGCGACAGGCCCACAAACGCTCGAAACTGCGGACCCGGGCGGTGGTCGCGGCCGCGGCGCTGCTGCTCGGCGGAGGCGGCACGGCGATCATCGCGCAGCACGCTTCGGCCGGCGGCTCCCGGGCCGCGGACACCGGCGTGCAGCGGGACGCCGGGCTCACGGCGATGACCATCTCCTGCCCCGACGTCGGCGACCGGCTGCAAGACGTCCCCGCCGACGCACAGCCCGCCGTCTCCCGCGGGCTGTCCGAGCTCGACGCCCAGGTGGCCCGGGCGTACGGGCGGCTGACCGGCGTCAGTCACGAGGCCGGCGGGCACGCGGCGGACGGCGGCGCGGAGCCGGGCGGCGCGGGCGGCGATGCCGGCGCGGTCCTCGGCGAACTGCAGCAGCAGCGCACGGAGACCATAGGCCGCATCTCCGACTCCGTGCGCGCCGCGGGGAAGAACGGGTCCGGCTCCGCCACGGACGGGCTCGCCGGGCTGAGCCGGTGCACCACGCGCGAGGTCGGCACGGCCGCCGCCGACGATTCCTCCCCGTCCTCCCAGTCCTCGCAGTCCTCGCAGTCCTCCCGGTCCTCCCAGCCCCTCGCCTCCCGGCTGGGCGACCGGGGCCTGCCGGGCGGCCCGTCCCGCGCCGACTTCGCCGACATCAGGAACGCCCCCGCCGCCAAGCGCACCCCCGCCGCCGGCCGGGCCGGCTCCACCGGCACGTTCACCACGGTTTGCGGCCGCAATGAGAACGGGCACTTCAACCCCGACAATGTCATCGTGACACCCGGCGTGCGCAACGGCGCGCACCACATGCACGATTACGTGGGCAACAAATCCACCGACGCCTTTTCCACCGACGCGAGCCTCGCCGCCGCGGGCACGACCTGCACCAACGGGGACAAGTCGACGCACTACTGGCCCGTGCTGCGGGTCCTGGACGGAAAGGCCGCGCCGGACGCGAAAGCGCCCGGCGGCGGGAGCGACGGGAACAAGGGAACCATCCTGCGGCCCGCGTCCGTCACACTGCAGTTCCGGGGCAGCCCGGTGACGAAAGTGACCGCGATGCCGCGATTCCTCCGCATCATCACAGGCGATGCCAAAGCGCTCACGAACGGACCCGCCAACGCGAATGCGTCGTGGAGTTGCACGGGTTTCGAGAACCGGCAGTTCAAGGACAAGTACCCCGTCTGCCCGGACGGCGCGAAGGTGGTCCGCACCTTCGCCTTCCAGAACTGCTGGGACGGCCGCGCCACCGACAGCGCCAACCACCGCACCCACGTCGCCTTCGCCCGTGCGGACGGCTCCTGCCCGCGCGGCTTCCGCGCCGTCCCGCAGCTGGTGCAGCGCATCACCTACGACGTGCCGGCGGGTGTCCCGTTCGCCGTGGACAGCTTCCCCGAGCAGCTGCACAAGCCCGTCACCGACCACGGGGACTTCATCAACGTGATGCCGGACGCCCTGATGGCGAAGGCGGTGTCCTGCATCAACTCCGGTCGCACCTGCTGACTCCCCCCGGCCCCCGGCACGGGTGCGCCCACCCCCCACTGCCACCCGCACCGGGAAGGGGCCGGCCCCCG